>NZ_JAAAHR010000290.1:0-5849 GCF_009908215.1 Nonomuraea sp. K271
GGCTGAAGAACCGCGATCTGGGCCGGGTTCCGCCGGCCCGATCTGAGCACGAGCAGTAACCGACGACGACATCAGGGGGTCACGATTCAGACGTCGTCAGGGGGTCAGGATTCGGCCGTCGTTGACAGGCGATGGTGTATTCGCCGGTGCCGGCCATGCGGACGAGTTCGCGCCGTTGTTTGGGTGAGAGCTTGGGCTGTTTCCCGCGGAGCTTGCCTTTCGCTCTTGCCACAGCCATGCCTTCCCGGGTGCGCATCCGCAGTAGGTCGACTTCGAACTCGGCGAATGTGGCGAGGATGTTGAAGAACATCTTGCCCATGGGGTCGGTGGGGTCGTAGACCTGTCCGCCGAGGGAGAGCTTGATGCCGCGGGCGGCGAGGTCGTCGCCGATCGCGCGGGCGTCGGGCACGGAGCGGGCCAGCCGGTCGAGTTTCGGGACGACCAAGGTGTCGCCGACCCGGACCGCGGCCAGCGCCTGGTCAAGGCCGGGGCGGGCACGGTTGGTGCCGGTTAACCCGTGGTCGAGGTAGACCCGCTCCGGTGATACGCCGAGTTCGATTAGCCGCTGTTGCTGGGCGGTGAGGTCTTGTTCGTCGGTGGAGCAGCGGGCGTAGCCGATCATGGTCTCGGGCATGGCCCGGAGTGTACGGTTAGCCCCCGACAATCGGGATTTTCACCGTACGGGTCTACTGCAACACCGCAGGTCACGGTCAGGGCGATCGGGCTGCGCCGCTACCGAGTGTACGTAAGGGGTTCCTCAGCGGACGCAGTTCATGTTGCTGCTACCAGTGTCGTTCTCCGAACCTCGCTGGCAGCCGGATGTCTCGGTCAGGTGGTCTGCATAAGTCTCAGCGAGACGTAGGTCGAGAAACCTGCGCGTCGTGCGAAGCGGACGGATCGACGCTCGTACTTTGTGAATCCGAGCTTGGCGTACAGCTTGAGGGCAGGCGTGTTTGTGTCCTTGATGTCCCGTAGGACGTACTCCTCGTAGCCGGGCAGAGCCAGCAGGTGCTGCATGAGAGCCGTCGCCACCCCGCGTCCCTGGTAGGTGGGGTGAGTAGTTACGAACCCGATCTCGGCGAGGCCCTCCTGTGCGTCGGGAAGGCCACCGAGAAACTGGCTACGGATCACCAGGTAGCTGATCGTGCCGTGGATGAGTCCCAGATGGTGCCGGATCTCCCGCCACTTCGGCGGGAAGCACTCCTGCTTTGCTCGGTGAGCGTGGCGACGGCCGCGGGGCGCCGTCCGAGAGGGCGACGTAGAAGCGGTCGACGAGAAATGCGTCCGCGGTGACGTGCAGGTGCTCGGCCAAGTACGCCACCGCGGACGGCGGCACCTCACCCGCCCACGCTCGGGAACCGCGCCGCGATCTCGAAGAATTTCAACAACACCGCGAAGGCAAGCCGCGTCGCACCGGTCTTGTTGCCCACCAGCGTCCACGACGCGACCAAGTCCTGTGCCGACCACTCCAGCACGCAGATGATCAACGCCCCCTACACCGGCGCCGTCATCCGCATCGATCCCATCGGGCATTACCTCGCCGCAACAAGACCGTCGCAAGGGACAGCAACATGAGACCCGTTGTGACGATGATCACAGGGCCGTGTCGGGTACGGTGACGATCCGGGACCACGGCGGTGATCGCCCGTGTGATTGAAGCAGGCGATGCCGATGGGCGGTGCAGGCACGTCCACCCTGACTATGGTGCCTGGCCGACCTCGGTCTCACCTTGTCGAGGAGGTCCACACCGACGACATCCACGCGCGTCTTGCCGAGCTCGACCACTCGGCCAGCTGACCGCCGGTTCAGCTCGTCATCGCCGCACCGACATCGAACTCCGTGCCGAACGGGTCCGTGATGTTCGCGACCCGCCCGTAGATCATGTCGTAGGGCTCGGCCGAGGTCCCACCCGCGTCGACCGCTCGCCGCGCCGCCGCATCGGCGTCGTCCACCTGGAACAAGGTCCCCCAACGGGACTTCGTGGCCTTTGGGTCACCGGCGATGCCGCCGATCTCGTGGCCATCCGGTCTGCGCAGGAACGTGAAGTCGAGCTCGGGCATGTCCGGGTTGGCATCCAACGTGTAGCCGAAGACCGCGACGTAGAAGTCGCGCGCGGGCCCGGATTCCGCGGTGACCAGGTCGTTGCGGAGCAGGGCGTTCGGCTCGTTGACGATCTCGCAGCCGATGTGGGCACCGGCCTGCCACAGTCCACACTGCGCACCGGTGGTGTCCTTGATGATCGCCGTCCGGCCCTGGTCCAGCACGTCCATCGGACCGGTGATGATCGAGCCGCCCGCGTCCCGCGCTCGGGCGGCCGCGGCGTCACAGTCATCCGTCGCGAAGTAGACGTTCCACCAGAAGTCCGTGGCGTCGGGATCGGGGTTCGGCCTGATGGCCGCGACGGGTCTGCCCCGTAGCAAGCACTGGGTGTAGTGGCCGAACTCCGCCGGTCCCACATCGAACTCCCAACCGAACAACGCGCCGTAGAAGGTCATCGCGCGGTCGAGATCCGGGATGCCCAGGTCGATCCAGGTCGGTGTGCCAGCCGGCTGCGTGGTGGTCAGCTCGCTCATCGTCTCTCCTTGTCGTGTCCCCATCTTGTCCCGCATGACCCCGGAACCTAAAGCACCGGTGTAAACCCAGCTCACACCGACGTGGGCTGCCCCCTCCGTCACTTGCACTTCGGGCCAGTTTCGGGAGTTCCGGGCTTGGTACCGGTGATGGCGTTGGCCGAGTGGGCCGGGTTGTCGGAGTTGATTTCGACCAAGTGCTCGCGGTAGCGGCATCTACTTCTTGTTGCGGTAGAGGACCATGGTGATGGGACCGAAGACCGCGACGAGAAGTACGGACGAGACGAGCACCCAGCCGATTTCCCCGGCGGGCACCGAGCCGTGCATCAGGCCGCGTACCACGGTCGCCAGGTGGGTGATCGGGTTGACCTCGACGACCGCCTGCAACCACCCGGGCATCGTCTTCGGGTCCACGAAGATGTTGCTCACGAACGTCAGCGGGAACATCACCATCATGCTGACCCCCGCCACCGAGTTCGGCGTGCGCAGGATCAGGCTGAGCATCGTCCACAGCCACGACAGGCAGAACGAGAACACCAGCAGCAGCACCACCGAGAGCACCACCCCGACGGCGCCACCCTCCGGCCGGAACCCTAGGACCAGGCCGAGCGTGATCACGATCGCCGACCCGATCGAGTAGCGCATCACATCGCCGAGCAGGGCGCCGACCAGCGGCGACGGTCGCCACACCGGAAGTGACCTGAACCTGTCGAACACCCCCTTCTGGATGTCGGTGTTCAGCGTAATGCCAGTGTTCATGGTGATCATGACGTTCGCCTGCACCAGGATGCCGGGCAGCAGGAACTGCAGGTACTCCTGAGTCGACCCGGCGAGCGCGCCACCGAACAGGTAGGTGAACATCAGCGTGAACATGATCGGGAACATGGTCACGTCGACGAGCTGCTCCGGGACGTGTTTGATCTTCAGCAAAGCGCGCCAGCCGAATGTCAACGAGGTGAGCACCGGACCGGGGCTAGACGGCCGCTCGCCGGCCAGCACACTGCGCAGCGCGTCCTCGGTGACCGGCGCCGACGCCTGCTCTGCGGACGTGGCATTCATGCGGCATCCTCCTCGGGTGTCTCCTCGGCGGCGTGTCCGGTCAGGGCGAGGAACACCTCGTCCAGGCTCGGCTGACCGAGCGCGAACTCGGTGACGTCGATGCCGCTGCGGGACAGCTCGGCCAGGGAACGGGCGACCCGCTCGGGGTCGGAGATCCTTGCGGACAGCGCGGCCGGGTCGGCGGAGGGCTCGACCTGCACCTCGAGGACGCCGGCGAGGACCCGTTCGGCCTCGGCCCGCTGCTCGGGCGCACGTAGCCGTACGTGCAGCGAGCCGGCGCCGACCGATGCCTTGAGCTGGCCGCTCGAGCCCTCGGCGACCACCTTCCCGTGGTCGATCACCGCTATCCGGTCGGCCAGTTGGTCGGCCTCGTCGAGGTACTGCGTGGTCAGCAACACGGTGGTGCCCTCGGCGACCATGCCCCTGACGATCTCCCAGACCTGGTTCCTGCTGCGCGGGTCGAGCCCGGTCGTGGGCTCGTCGAGGAAGATCAGTTCGGGGGTGACGACCAGGCTCGCCGCGATGTCGATGCGCCGGCGCATCCCGCCGGAGTACTTCTTCACCTGCCGGTCGGCCGCCTCGGCAAGACCGAACGCGTCGAGCAGGTCGGCCGCCCGCTCCCTGCCTCGGCGGCGTGAGTAGCCGAGCAGCCTGGCGAGCAGCAACAGGTTCTCCACCCCGGTGAGGTCCTCGTCGACCGACGCGAACTGCCCGGTGAGGCCCACCCTGCTCCGCACCGCCCGGGCGTCACGCACGACGTCGTAGCCGAGCACTTGCGCCTCTCCGGCGTCGGGGTGCAGGAGCGTGGCCAGCATGCGGATCGCGGTGGTCTTGCCCGCCCCGTTCGGACCGAGCACGCCGTACACGCCCCCGGCGCTCACGGCCAGGTCCACACCGGCGACCGCGTGGGTCTTGCCGAAGCTCTTCTTCAACCCTCTCGTCTCGATCGCGAGCTTTCCCATGGGTTCGATTCCTTCTCTCGGTGTTGCGAACGGATTAGTTGAGCACGGTGCGGTGCGCGGCCAGCGCCTCGGCGAGTGGGGCGTTCTCCGTTCCGTCGTCGAGACCGCCGCCGACCAGGATCACCGGGGCCCGTCGCCGTGCCGTGTGTAGCCGATGGTGGTGCCGTCGACGGAGGTCACAGTGTTTATACTCCTAATTTAGTAGCATTCACACCTGATGTGCAAGTACACTCGGGTGCATGAGCAAGAAGCGGCTGTTCGACGACCCCTGCGGCATCGCGCGAGCGCTGAACGCGGTCGGCGAGCGGTGGGCGTTGCTCGTCGTGCGGGAGCTGGTCTTCGGCCCGAAGCGCTACTCCGACCTGCACCGCGGGCTGCCGCAGATGAGCCAGAACGTCCTCGCGCAGCGGTTGCGCGAGCTCGAAGCCGACGGCCTGGTGCGGCGAAGGCGCCTGGGACCGCCTGCGTCCGCCGCCGTGTATGAACTCACCGAGCGCGGGCAGGAACTGGAGCCCGTGCTCCGCGCGCTCGCCCAGTGGGGCAGCCGCGCACCGCTGCCCGAGGACGGCGCGGCGGAACTGAGCGTCGACGCGCTGCTGTTCGCCCTGCGCGCCACCTTCGATCCGGCACTGGCGGGTGAGCTGTCGCTGCGCTGCCAGCTGGACGTCGCGGGCGATCGGTTCCGCATCACCGTTGCGGGCGGGCGCCTCGAGTTGGACCGCGGTGAGCACGCCGAACCCGAGGCGTGGCTGAACGTGCCGGAGGCGGCGACGTTGCGCGATCTGGTGTTCGCTGGTGCGGCGCTGCACGACGCCGTCGAGCGGGCAGACACCGAGGTGGCGGGCGATACCGCGCGGCTCGCCGCACTGCTGCGCTGCTTTCCCGCAGCCGTGCGGTATCCGGCGCCACAGGACCCCGGGCCGCCGGATCCCGTGTCGCCGGGCCTCGGGTCACCGAACGCCGAACTCCCGGATCCCGCCGTCAGCGCAGGAAGTCGTCGGGGGTGAGCGGCAGTCCGCGGACCCCGGACACCGGTGGCGAGATTACGCCGGCCGACAGTTCAGACTCCGCGGGCTCGCGGAACTCATCGCCGAGACGACGACGCACCACTTGGATAGCGACCCGCAGCTCAACGCCTGGCGCTGGTCCACGACCGAGCATGATCGACTTGCTGCAGTAGCCCATCCCCTAACGGACACTCAGAACGGCGTTCGGACGGGCGGTGCACCGAACAGCACGCGGGGTTCCAGGTCTAGGC
>NZ_JAAAHR010000291.1:0-5729 GCF_009908215.1 Nonomuraea sp. K271
GGGATGGCCAGCGCCCGCGGCAGGCCGCCCAGTTCGGCGGCGGCCCCGATGAGCACCGGCCCCGACAGGAAACCGAGATATCCGATGGCAGCCGTCCGCGCCAGCGCCCGCCCGGCGTACGCGGGGTCTCGGTGACCGGCGGCCGAGAACACCTGAGGCACGATGCACGACAGTCCCGCCCCGAAGCAGGCGAACCCGACCACGCCCGCCACCGGATGCCCGCCCAGCAGCGCCACGCCCAGCCCCGCGGCGGCCAGCAGCCCGCAACCGCGCACCAGCCTCACCGCTCCCAGCCGGGCGGCCAGCCGGTCGCCCGCCAGCCGTCCCGCGGTCATGGTGACGGAGAAGGCGGCGTATCCGGCGGCGGCGAACCCGGGGGAGGCGCCCAGGTCCTCGTGCAGGTAGACCGAGCTCCAGTCGGCCGCGGCGCCCTCGCCCACCAGGCAGCAGAACGCCAGCACGCCCAGGAACACGATCCCCTTGGGCGGCCGGCCGCCGTCGCGCCCGCCGGTGTGCTTCGCGGGGGCCGGGCGCAGCGCCCAACGCGCCGCCCACACCGCCAGCACGACGATCACCGCCCCCACCGACACGAACGTGGTCGCGGGCGTCAATGACAGGTGCGCGAACACGCCGCCCGCCGCGGCCCCCGAGAACCCGCCGATGCTGAAGACCGCGTGGAACGACGACATGACCGCTCGGCCGGAGGCCCGTTCGACCTGTACGGCGTTGGCGTTCATGGACACGTCGAGCACGCCGTGCACCAGCCCGAACACCAGCAGCGTGCCGGCCAGCACGCCAAGATCGCCCGCGAAGGCGGGCGGCACCAGCACCACGCCCTGCGCCAGCGCGGCCGGGATCATGACGCGGGCGCTGCCGTACCGGTCGACCAGCCGGCCCACCACCGACATGCCGGCGACCGCGCCGGCCGCGATGGCCAGCAGGGCGAGGCTGAGCCGGCCGTCGCTGAGCCCGAGCTCGTCCTTGATGGCGGGGATGCGCGCCGTCCAGGTGCCGATGGCCGCGCCGCAGAGGAAGAACAGCAGGTGTACGGCCGTGCGCTCGCGTCTCATCCGGCCTGCCTGACCGTCACTCCGGCCGCCGAGAGGGCCTCGCGCTCCCCGGGAGGGATGCCGGGGTCGGTCACCACGACGTCGAGGCGGGAGATCGGGCAGACCGCGCCGAAGGCCGTACGGGTGAACTTGCCCGAGTCGCAGGCCACGATCACCCGTCGCGCCGAGGCGATGGCCGCCTGCTTGACGGCGACCTCGGGCAGGTCGTGCGCGGTCAGCCCGTGCTCGGCCGACAGGCCGCAGCAGCCGATCACGGCGGTGTCGAAGCGTAGCGTTTCGATGGAGCTCTCGGTGAGGGGGCCCATGAAGTTCAGCTCGCCCTGGCGTACCTCGCCGCCGGGCAGCACCAGGCGCACGCGCGGCGCGGTGGCCAGCAGCGTGACCGCCTGCAGCGCCAGCGGCAGCACGGTCAGGCGGCGGCCGGTCAGGGCGCGGGCCACCTCCAGCACGGTCGTGCCGCCGTCGAGCACGACCGCCTCGCCGTCGGCGATCAGGGACGCCACCTCCGCGCCGATGCGCTGCTTGGCCTCCACGGCCTCGCGCTCGCGCACGCCGAACGGCGGTTCCTCGCCGCGGAGGAGCAGGGACAGCGCGCCGCCCCTGACCCGGCGCACTACCCCCTGCTGGGCCAGCTCGTCCAGGTCACGCCTGATCGTCATCTCCGACACGCCGTGCTCGGCGGCCAGCTCGGCGACGGAGACGCTGTCGTTGACCCGCAGGGCGTTCATGATGGCCCGCAAACGATCCATGTGTTCATACAAACATGGCATATGTGCGCAATACAATGGTGGGCATGCGCGCCAGCCGCCTGCTCTCGCTGCTCCTGCTCCTGCAGTCGCGCGGCCGCATGACAGCGCCCGAGCTGGCGGCCGAGCTGGAGGTGTCGGTGCGCACGGTCTACCGCGACGTCGAGGCGCTGTCGGCGGCCGGTGTGCCGGTCTACGCCGACCGCGGCCCGGCGGGCGGCTACCAGCTGCTCGACGGCTACCGCACCCGCCTCAACGGGCTGACCTCCGAGGAGGCCTCCTCGCTGTTCCTGGCAGGGCTGCCCGGCCCGGCCGCCGAGCTGGGGCTGGCGAAGGTCGCGGCCAACGCCGAGCTGAAGCTGCTGGCGGCGCTGCCGCCCGAGCCGCGTTCGCACGCCTCCCGGATGCGCGAGCGGTTCCTCTTGGACGTGCCGGGCTGGTACCGCACGAACGACGACGTGCCGCACCTGAGCGAGGTGGCCGAGGCGGTGTGGGAGCAGCGGCCGCTGCGCATGACCTACCGCCGATGGGGGCCGCGCGAGATCGAGCGGGTGATCCATCCGTACGGGCTGGTGCTCAAGGGCGGGTCCTGGTACATGGTCGCCGCCCCACCTGGCGAGGATCCCCGTACGTACCGGGTGGCGCGCATCCTGAGCCTGCAGACGCTGCCGGGGGCCTTCAGCCGTCCGGAGGGGTTCGAGCTGGGCGGGTTCTGGCGGGCGTACGCCAAGGAGTTCCGTGAGCGCATGTACACCGCCGAGGTCGTCATCAGGCTGGCTCCGGGCAGGGGCGACCTGCTGGCGTACACGATGGGGGCGGACGTCGTCGGCGCGGCGCTGGCCGCGGCGGGCGAGCCCGGCCCCGAGGGGTGGCTGACGCTGACGGTGCCGGTCGAGTCGCTCACGCACGCCCGCTGGCTGCTGCTGCGCATGGGCGCCGACGTCGAGGTGCTGGAGCCGCCGGAGCTGCGGGCCCTCATGCGTGAGGCGGTCGCCGAGCTCGGCAAGCTGTACGAATAATCAGGCGAGATCCGGGTGCGGTTCTGCCAGCATTCCGGCATGTACCTTCTCGCATTCGTGGGCGCGTGCGTCCTGGTGTCCATGGCGCCGGGGGTGAGCACGGCCGTCCTCCTGCGCCAGACGTCACGCACGGGCCGCGGCTCGGGCGTGACGGCCACACTCGGCAACGAGACCGGCATCCTGCTGTGGGGGCTGGGCGCGGCCTCCGGCCTGTCGGCCCTGCTCGTGGCCTCGCAGCCGGCCTATGACGCGATGCGGGCCGTCGGCGCGGCGGTGCTGGCCGGGCTGGGCATCCGGCTGGCGGTGGAGTCGCGATGACCCTCTGGTACGCCGAGCACGGCGCGGGCGACCCCGTGGTGCTGCTGCACTCGACGGCGGCCGACTCCGGCATGTGGGACGCGCAGCGGGAGGCGCTGTCCGAGCGGTTCCGAGTGATCACGGTGGATTTCCGCGGGTACGGGCGCAGCCCCTACCGCGCCGACGGCCCGTACAGCGACAGCGGCGACGTGGCCCGCCTGCTGGCCGCGCTGGAGATCAGCCGCGCGGCGCTGGTCGGCTCGTCGGGCGGGGGCCGGGTGGCGCTGGAGCTGGCCACGGCGGGGCTGGCCGACCGGCTGGTGCTGCTGAACCCGCTGTCCACCCTGGAGCCCACGCCGGACCTGCGAACGTTCTGGGAAGAGGAGGAACGCCTGCTGGAGCAGGGCGACGTGCAGGGGGCGGCCGAGCTGAACGGGCGCACCCTGCTCGGCCCCGAGGCCTCACCCGGCGCGCGGGAACGGCTGGTGGCGATGCAGCGGCACGCCTTCGAGGTCCACCTGGCCGCCGACCCGGAGCCCGAGCAGGTCGAGGGGGAGGTGTCGCCGCCGGCGATCGACGTGCCGGCGCTGGTGGTGTCCGGAGGGCGCGACCTGCCGTACTTCGTGGCCTCCGCGCGCCACCTGGCCGCCGAGCTGCCCAGGGCGCGGCTGGTGGAGCTGGAGTGGGCCGGGCACCTGCCGGCGCTCGAACGTCCTGAGGAGATCAACGCGCTGCTGCTGGATTACCTTTAGGGCATGACGAACGACCTGGCGACCCTCATGAGGCAGGCACAGGACGACGATCCGCTGCGGGCCCTGCACGCCACGACCGCGCTGCGCCGCGAGATCGAGCGTCTGGAGGCGGTCCAGGTGCGCAGGGCGCGGGTGGCGGGGCTGGCCTGGGCGCAGATCGCCGAGGCGATCGGCGTGACCAAACAGGCCGTGCACAAGAAGTACGGCCGCGGCTAGGCCTTCCACCGGCCGGCGAACCAGCGCAGCGCGATCTGCCAGGAGTAGCCGCGCCGGATGCGCTCGGCCACGTCGGGCGGCAGCGTGTCCAGGCCGCGGTGTTCCAGGAACACCGCGGTGCCGCCCGCGACGGGGGTGAAGGACACCTCGATCTCCATCCGCCCCGTCCGGTTGATCAGGTCGGCCCACACCAGGCGGTGCGGCGGATCCCAGGCAAGCACCCTGCCGGTGTCGACGTGACCGCCGTCGGACCACAGCTCGCGCAGATGGCCGTCCTCGAAGCGGATGCCGACCGCGCGCTCGGGATCGACCCAGCTGTGGGGGCCGCGTACCCACCAGCTGTCGATCTCGTCGGTGAAGATGCGGAACGCGTCCGCCGGTTCGACGGGGACGGTGACGCCGGCCTGAACGGAGCTCATCCGCCGCGCTCCACGTGGTCCTTGAACGAGCCGAGCTGCTCGGCCCAGAACGCCTGCACCTGGTCGAGCCAGGCCTGCAGCGCCGTGAACGGCTCGCGGCGCAACGTGTAGAGGCGCAGCCGGGCGTCGTCGCCTCCGGCCGTGGCCTCCACGAGACCGCCGGCCCGCAGCACCCGCAGGTGCCTGCTGAGGGCGGGAGCGCTCATCTGCACGGCCTGCGCGAGCTCGCCGGCCGGGCGTGGCCCCTCGCGCAGCAGCTCGATGACCTTGCGCCGGGTGGGGTCGGCGAGCGCCGCGAGCGTGCCATCCAATTCGTTAACGTCGTTGTTAATGATTGCCTACTTCCGTTAGGCTCTCTCTTGCTTAACGATAGCGACAATTATTGCGGAGGTATGCCCATGCCCGCCGATCTCGGTTACTACACCCTGTCCGTCCCGGACATCGACCGCGCCGCTGCCTTCTACGGGCCGCTGCTCGGCTGGGAGTTCAGACGCGAGCGCGACACGTACCTGCATGTCACGAACACCGCCGTGCCCATGGGCTTCGTCACCGGCGAGCCCAGCGCGCAGCCCAACCTCTACTACCACGTGGCCGACATCGACCAGGCCGTCGAGCAGGTGCGCGAGCTGGGCGGCAGCACGGGGGAGGTGTTCTCCGGCAGGTCGGGGCGCGGCTGTTCCTGCACCGACGACCAGGGCACCCAGATCAGCCTGTGGCAGCCGGCCCCCGGGTTCGGCTGATCCGTCGCGACCGTGGTGATGCCCCACGTACGTCATCCGCTGTGGCCGATGATGAAGGTCAGTGGGGCGTGCTCGCCGGCCGGGCGCGCGCTGGCAGGAGTGTCAGCAGCGCGCGGATCGCGATCACGTACAGCACGAGCCCGGCTGCGGCGAGAAGGACAAGGGTGGGAACCTGCAGCGCGGGCGGAAGGCCGAGGGGGAAGGTCCAGAAAGTACGGCTCGGCGTACCTGTCGCCAGGTTGACGAGGGACAGCACCGCGGACAACAGCGGAGTCCAAGCAGTCCCCAGGCACAGGCCGATCAGGAACGTGCGCCGGCCGTGGCCCGGCAGGGGGACCGCGACGCGTCCGGTTGTGGCGGACCGCTCCGGTGCGCAGCCGCGCCGTCGTGACCGGAGCCGGCTACGCATGGCTGTTCGGACGGATCGCCTATCGCCGGCTGCGGAGCCGGCCGGTGGGAGGGGCGTGGAG
>NZ_JAAAHR010000292.1:0-5706 GCF_009908215.1 Nonomuraea sp. K271
CTCCCGCGCGGCCCTCCCGATCAAGGGGTGTTACAGGTACTGGCCGGTGTTGGCGACGGTGTCGATGGACCGGCCGGCTTCGGTGCCCTGCTTGCCGGAGACCAGCGTGCGGATGTAGACGATCCGCTCGCCCTTCTTGCCGGAGATGCGGGCCCAGTCGTCGGGGTTGGTGGTGTTGGGCAGGTCTTCGTTCTCGGAGAACTCGTCCACGCAGGCCGTGAGCAGGTGCTGCACCCGCAGGCCCTTCTGGCCGGATTCGAGGAACTGCTTGATGGCCATCTTCTTGCCCCGGTCGACGATGTTCTGGATCATCGCGCCGGAGTTGAAGTCCTTGAAGTAGAGGACCTCCTTGTCGCCGTTGGCGTAGGTCACCTCGAGGAAGCGGTTCTCCTCGCTCTCGGTGTACATGCGCTCGACGACGCTCTGGATCATGCCCTGGATGGTGGCCTCACGGGAGCCGGAGTGCTCCGCCAGGTCATCGGGATGCAGAGGCAGGTCAGAGATGAGGTATTTCGAGAAGATGTCCTTGGCCGCCTCGGCGTCCGGCCGCTCGATCTTGATCTTGACGTCCAGGCGGCCGGGCCGCAGGATCGCCGGGTCGATCATGTCCTCGCGGTTGGAGGCGCCGATGACGATGACGTTCTCCAGGCCCTCGACGCCGTCGATCTCCGACAGCAGTTGAGGGACGATGGTGTTCTCGACGTCGGAGGACACGCCCGAGCCTCGGGTGCGGAAGATCGAGTCCATCTCGTCGAAGAACACGATCACCGGGGTGCCCTCTGAGGCCTTCTCGCGGGCTCGCTGGAAGACGAGGCGGATGTGCCGCTCGGTCTCACCGACGTACTTGTTGAGCAGCTCCGGGCCCTTGATGTTGAGGAAGAAGCTCTTGCCGGACTGGCCGGTCTTCTCCGCGACCTGCTTGGCCAGGGAGTTGGCGACGGCCTTGGCGATGAGCGTCTTGCCGCAACCGGGCGGGCCGTACAGCAGCACGCCCTTCGGGGGACGGAGTTTGTGCTCGCGGAACAGGTCGGCGTGCAGGTAGGGCAGCTCGATCGCGTCCCTGATCTGCTCGATCTGCCGCATGAGGCCGCCGATCTCCTCGTAGGAGATGTCGGGGACCTCTTCGAGCACGAGTTCTTCGACTTCGGACTTGGGTATGCGCTCGTAGACGTAGCCGGAACGAGGTTCGAGCAGGAGCGAGTCGCCCGCCCTGATGGGCTGGCCGACCAGCGACTCGGCCAGTCGCACGACGCGCTCTTCGTCGGCGTGCGAGATGACCAGGGCCCGCTGTCCCTCGTCGAGCAGTTCTTTGAGCATCACGATCTCGCCGACCTCTTCGTAGCCGAGGGCTTCGACCACGTTGAGCGCCTCGTTGAGCATGACCTCCTGGCCACGCCGCAGCGAAGTGACATCGACGGCGGGGCTGACGTTCACCCGGAGCTTGCGACCTCCGGTGAACACCTCGATCGTGCCGTCTTCTCGGGCCTCCAGGAAGGTGCCGAAACCGGATGGCGGCTGCGCCAGCCGGTCGACCTCCTCCTTGAGGGCGACGATCTGGTCCCTGGCCTCCTTGAGTGTGGCCACCAGGCGTTCGTTCTGGCCGGTCACGGCCGCCAGATTGGCCTGTGCCTCATGGAGACGCTCTTCGAGGACCCTGGCCTGACGGGGTGACTCGGCCAGCTTCCGCCTCAGCGCGGTGATCTCCTCCTGGAGGAAGGAGACCTGTGTTGAAAGATCAGCGACCTCCCGTTCGCGCTGCGCGGCTCGAGCCTCAGCATCATCGCGAGCTGCCACGCCCCGTCACCTCCTTCCCAGTCGAGGGCGACTACTAAGGACCTTACCTATCTCGGGCCCCTCCGTAACCTGGCCGGGCAGTGTTCGTCGTGTGACATTCAGTATTCGGTGATTAATCCCCAATAGTGCGTTTAATACTCCCAGCATATGAACACGGCCTTCTGTTCCCGTGTCACGCACCAACGCACCCTCGTGGCCAAATTGTCATAGTTCTTCAGTCGTCCCCTTCGGTCGTCGACGGCGCGGCGGCGGGGTCACGCCGTCGGCCATGCGGCGGGCGGTGACGAGGAACCCGGTGTGGCCGATCATCCGGTGATCCGGCCTCACTGCGAGCCCTTCGACGTGCCAGTCGCGAAACAGGGTCTCCCACGCATGTGGCTCGGTGAAACACCCATGATCGCGAATGGACTCGACCGTCTTGGACAACTGGGTCGTCGTGGCGACGTAGCAGCAGATCACGCCGCCCGGCGTGAGCGCCTTGGCCGCCGCGTCGACGCACTCCCAGGGAGCGAGCATGTCGAGGATCACGCGGTCGACGTCGACCTCGTCGATGGAGGCCACCAGGTCGCCGGTGACCAGGCGCCAGTTGCCCTCCATGGGGCCGCCGTAGAACTTCTCGACGTTCTTGCGCGCCACGTCGGCGAACTCCTCGCGCCGCTCGTACGACGTCACGTGGCCCTCGGGGCCGACCGCGCGCAGCAGGAAGCAGGTCAGCGCCCCGGAGCCGACGCCCGCCTCGATGACCCGGGCGCCGGGGAAGACGTCGGCCATGCCGACGATCATGGAGGCGTCTTTCGGGTAGATGACGGCCGCGCCGCGCGGCATGGCCAGCGTGTAGTCCTGCAGCAGGTGGCGGAAGGCGAGGTAGGCGGTGCCGCCCGAGGAGCGCACGACCGAGCCTTCAGGCTGCCCGATCAAATCGCTGTGCGGGATGGCGCCCTTGTGGGTGTGGAAGACGCCGTCCTCCTTGAGCGTGATCGTGTGGCGCTTGTTCTTGGGGTCGGTGAGCTGCACCTGATCCCCCGCCTGGAAAGGCCCATGCCTGCGGAAACCCATGGCGGCAAGGTTATAGGGCTTTCGAGCGGGTCAGGACGCGCGATAAGTATGGGAGATGCTCCCGCCCGACGTGATCTCCACCGGTTCCCTGATCCTGCGGCCGCCCGCGGAGCCGGACACCGAGGCGATCGTCATGACCTGCGACGACCCGGTGTCGGCCAGGTTCCTGCCGCTGCTGCCCTCCCCTTACCGGGCCGAGGACGCGCGCGACCACCTCGGCAGGGTCGCCGCGACGTGGCGGGAAGGCGGCGCGGAGTTCGCGATCATCGAGAACGGCCGCTACGCCGGCTCCATCGGCGTCACGCCGCCGGACCGCTGGGGCGTGACCGGGATCGGCTACCTGGTGGCGCCGTGGGCCCGGGGCAGGAACGTCGCGGCCACGGCGGCCAGGGCGGTCACCGACTGGCTGTTCGACCACGGGGTGCGCCGGGTGGAACTGCAGACCGAGGTGGAAAACGTGGCGAGCCTGCGGGTGGCGTACAAGGCGGGTTTTCGTGAGGAGGGGCGCAGGCGGGACGCCAAGCGACTGCGCGACGGCCGGGACGCCGACTTCGTCACGTTCGCCCGGCTGCCCGGCGACGTCATGGTGGCGGAGCCGTACCTCCCGCTCTTCGACGGCGGGGAGCTCACCGACGGGGTCGTGGCGCTGGAGCCGCTGGCCGCCGAGGACGCCATGGACTTCCACCGGATGATGGCCGAGCCGAGCGTGGCGGCCTACTCCGTGGGGCCGCCGGCCACGCTGGAGGAGAACCAGCGGCGCTGCCGCTACACCGGCTACTGGTGGGTGTCGGGGCAGCGCGTCGAGCTGGCGGTCAGGGACGCGGCCTCGCGGGCGTTCGCGGGGCACGTGCAGCTGACGCAGGTGGTCCCGGCATTGGGGCAGGCGATGATCGGCTACTCGTTGGCGCCGGAGTACCGGAGGAAGGGGCTCATGACGCGCGCGGTGCGGCTGCTGGTGGACTGGGCGTTCGCCAGCACGCCCCTGCACCGGATCGTGGCGGGCACCGAGGCGGGCAACACGGCCTCGCAGGCGGTGCTGGAGCGCGCCGGGTTCGGCCGGGAGGGCGTGCACCGTCAGCTGCTCCCTCAGCCGGACGGCACGTGGGCCGACGACGTGGCGTGGGCCCGCCTGCGGCCGGCCGTGCCCGTCGGCGGGAAATCCTGATTTCCTGTCGAGGGCTGGTCAAGGGGGGTCCAGGGCGATAGTCAGGGCACCCGCACGTGAGGGTCGCGTGATCGGGGTACGCGATGCCATCCTCTCCCCCCGAGGGGCACCGCGATGCCATACGACCGTGCCGACGTCGCCATGCGCGAGCTCATCGCCGTGTTCTCCTGCCTGGAGGCGGCGAACCTGATCGACCGGCTGGCACGTGCGGCCGCGGCCGTCGCGGGCACCGCGAACGCGGGATTCGTCCAGGTGGACGTGCTGCGCCGGCACGCCTGCTCGATCCACGTGCACGCCCCGCCGGATGATCCGCTGCGCGTGCGGCGGTGGCTCGCGGAGTCGGGCGTGATGAACGAGCTCGTGGCGTCGCCGGCGACGGTACGGCTGGCGCGCGACGTGTCGGTGGGCGAGCCGGGGTTCCTGTCCATGCCCGTGCCGATGGCGACGCGGGACTTCACGCACCTGTGGGTGGCGGGGCGCGGGTTCAGCGACGGTGACGAGCACCTCGTGAGCCGGTTCGCCACGGCGGCGGGACGGGCCCTGGAGGCGGCGGGCGGCCTGGAGGCGGCGGTGCGGATGTTGCGCGGGGTGCGGTCTTTCCGGCCGGTCTAGCGGCGGCCGGCCCTCTTATCGCGCAGGGGCAATCCCGAGGTTACGGACGACCGGTTGCGGACCCAATGAGGGCGGGAAACGGTGGCACGGCGGCTTCTCCGGCCCGCTAACCCGTGAAGATCCCGCCTTTTCCCGGCTTTTGGCCAGAGCAACACTTTTCCCGTATATAGCGCTATAAACCTGTGCTCCGCGGCCGGAATGCCCGGCGTGGCCGCCGGTCCCGCCGTACACGCCAGGACGCCCGCGCCCTCGGCGCGGGCGCGGGCGATCGAGGCGTCCGTCAGCCCCGGTGGGCTTCGAAGCGGAGCGTGCGGGACACACCCACCCGGACGGTCGTTCCCGGCGCGATGGTGACGGGCTCGTTGGGCGGGATGTCGTAGAAGTTGGGATCACCGGGCGGCTGGATCTGCGTGCCGTTGACCGAGCCGAGATCCACCAGGTTGACGTCCCAGCCGTCCAGCGCCACCCGCAGATGGCGGCGCGAGACCGAGCCGTCGGGACTGGTGACCTTGGCCGGCCTGGCGTTGCCGCCGGCCACCTCCGGCGCGCGTTCCGGGTCGCGGCCGAGGAGGTAGTCGCTCTCCAGAGGCAGCGCCGTGCCGTCGTCGAGGACGAGGACCCCCAGCGAGGGCCGCGGCCCTTTGTAGGGAACCAGGGTGCGCTGGACCAGGGCGATGCCGCAGACGGCGCAGTAGGGCACGCGGGGGTCGTTGAAGTGGTCGTTCTTGCAGTCGACCCCATAGACCAGCGGCCGGTCGCCGTGGTCGCCCTGCTGCTCCTGCTGCTGGGGCGGGCCTGGCTGGTCGTAGTGCTCCTGCGGGCCGGGCGGGGGCGGACCGGGCTGGTCGTAGTGGTCGGGCGGCCCCATGTGCTGGCCGGCCTGCTGCTCGGCGCCGTTGCCCGGATGCGCGGGCTCGTCGTAGGAGGGGAACTGCTGCTGCGGCTCCTGCAGGGGCGGCGGCTGGTCCTGCGGCGGGCCGAAGGGGGACTGCTGATCGTGGGGATGACCGTAGGGGGGCTGGTCCTGCGGCGGACCGAAGGGCGACTGCTGCTCCGGGGGCGGGCCGTAGGGAGACTGG
>NZ_JAAAHR010000293.1:0-5702 GCF_009908215.1 Nonomuraea sp. K271
GCCCCAAAGTGGCCAGCGGGTACAGGCCGGTCGCCGGCAGCGCGACATAACGCAACGCCGCCGTCCCCGCCCACCCGACCAGCAACCCGATCACCGCCCCAGCCACCAGCTGGTACGTGATCTGCCCCGCCACGGACGCCGGCCCGGGCAGATCCACGGCCGCGGTGCTGAACACCAGCACCAAAATGACCGTAGGCGCGTCGTTGAACCCCGACTCCGCCTCCACCAGCCCCGCCGCCCGGCGCGGCAGCGGCAACGCACGCAACACCGAGAACACCGCGGCCGCGTCCGTGGACGACACGATCGCCCCCAGCAGCAACGCCAGCTGCCAGTCCATACCCAGCAACAGATGCGCGCCCGCCGCGGTCACCAGCACACTGACCGCGACGCCCACCGTCGCCAGCAGCGCCGACGGCACCACCAGCCGCCGCAGATCACTCCACCGCGTGCTCAGGCCACCCTCGATGAGAATGATCGCCAGAGCCGAGATGCCGAGCGTCTGCGCCAGCCCCGCATCGTCGAAATCGATCCCGAGAACGTCCTCACCCAGCAGCACACCCAGCGCGAGAAACAGCAGCAGGCCGGGTAGTCCCAGCCTGCTCGCCGTACGCGCCGCGGCGATACCGGCCAGCAGGACGACCCCGCCGGCCAGCAACGCCGCGTACAGCTGCTGCAGGCTCATCGCGGCCACCTCAAAGGCTCGGTCAGACCATCCCCTACCCACCCGGACGCGTCTCCCGCAGCCGGTCCGCCCAGGCGATCAGCTCGCCCCGCAACGGAACCTGAACATCGTCGATGTCCAGGAGAGTGACGCGCACCCCCCACCGGCTCGTCGTCTCACTGATCCGCTCGGCCATCTCCGTGCCGCACCGGCCCGCCATCGCCGGCAGATCCGCCAGATCGGCGTCGGCGACCTGACGGCGCAACTCCCTCTCCGCCACGACCGTGGCCGCCACCAGCGGCCCGTCCATCGTCATCGCGAACCGCACCGGATCGCTCACCTCGGCCACGGCGCCGCCCCTCACCCGCACCGCCACACCGTCACGGGTCACCGCCTCGGAGCAGAACACATCCAGGCACATCAGCCGCAACGACACCCGCACCGCGCGCTCCACGACCGGCCACACCACCACCAGCCCAGGCCCCCGCACACCGGCGACCCGCCCCACCCGATGCACCACCAGCCGCTCATCCGCCCTGACGACACGCACCGTCCACAACGCGACCACCACAATGGGCAGCACACCCAGCAACGCCCACCCCACCGGCTCCACCGCGGCGGGCTCCCTGACGATAGGGAGCGTGTGACCTGCGAGCATGCCTGTCTCCCGGTCGTCGCCGCCCGGCCGCACCACAGGTCATCCCGTACGACCAGGTCCGGGACCGGGCTGTTGTCCACCCCAGTCTCGCCCGCCCGCCCAGTGCCGCGCCATCAGGCTCAGCACCCATTCCTGAGGGGAGCCACCGTGTAGGCGCACGTGTAGACGCACAGGAAGGTGGCCCCCGCCCGACACCGGCGGAGGCCACACAACCGGCAACCCCCTACGCCGGGTGACCGGCCAGATCCTGCGTCCCCGCGCCGCCCGCGCCCTCACGCACCCGAGGGCTCGCCGGCCCCGCCTCACCCTCGCCCTTACGCGTCACCACCACGTACAACGTCGGCACCAGCACCAGCGTCAGCAACGTCGAGGAGATCAGACCACCGATCACCACGATCGCCAGCGGCTGCGAGATGAACCCGCCGGAACCCGTCACCCCCAGCGCCATCGGCGTCAACGCGCAGATCGTGGCCACCGCCGTCATCAGGATCGGCCGCAACCTGCGCCGGCCGCCCTCGATCACCGCCTCCACCACGCCCATGCCCTGATCCCGGTACTGGTTGATCAGGTCGATCAACACGATCGCGTTCGTCACCACGATGCCGATCAACATCAGCATGCCGATCAACGCCGGCACGCCCAGCGCCGTGTCCGTGGCCACCAGCAACCCGATCGCACCCGTCGCCGCGAACGGGATCGACACCAGCAAAATCACCGGCTGCACGAAACTACGGAACGTCGCCACCATGATCAGGAAGACGATCGCGACCGCCGCCAGCATCGCCAAACCCAGATCGGCGAACGCGTCCGCCTGATCAGCCGACACCCCACCGATCTCGTACGACGCCCCGGCCGCCAGGCTCAACCCGTCCAGCTTCGACGTCAACGCCTGCGTCACACTTCCCAGATCGGCCGCCTCCGCCTTCGCCGACACCGTCGCCGACCGCTCACCATCGATCCTGCTCACCTGCGTCGGCCCCGCCACCTGCCGAACCTCGGCCACCGACGACACCTTCACCATCCCGGCCGCCGTCGCCACCTTCAGGTTCTCGATCGCCTCCACATCCTCCGGCGCGTCCGACCCCCGCAACACCAGGTCACTCGCCCGCCCGTCCAGCGTGATCTGACCCAGCGGCGCCCCGCGGAAGGCCTGCGCCACCGCCTGACCCACCTGCGCCTCCGACAGACCCCGCTCCGCGGCCTCCTCCCGGTCCACCACGACCTCGACCCGCGGCGCACTCGTCTCCAGATCGGACGACACGTCCTCCAGCCCGGACACCTCACCCATCGCCGCCGTCACCGACTCCGTCGCCTCACGCAGCGCCTCGGCATCAGGAGCCTGCACGATCACGTCGATCGTGTCAGAGGCGAACCCGGCCGCCTGCGCACCCACCGTGACCTCGCCGACGCCCGACAAACCCGCGATCTCCTCGCGCAACACCCGCTCGACCCGCGCCGTGTCCGCGCCCTCCTTCAGCGTCACCGAGTACGAGGCCCGATCCGCGCCACCGCCGACCGCCCCGCCCGACATCGCGTTGCCGCCGCCCACGTTCACCTGGTACGTCTCCACACCGTCCAGGCCGGCCAGCACCTCCTCGACCTTCCGCGCCGCCTTGTCCGTACTCTCCAGATCAGTGCCCACCGGCATCCGCTGCGACAACGACAGCGTGTTCTGGCCCGAAGCGTCCAGGAAGTTCGTCTGCAGCCCGCCGGCCAGCCCCATCGTGCCGACGAACACCGCCACCCCGATCAGCACCGTCACCAGCTTGAACCGGGTCGCGAACCGCAACACGGGAAGATAGGCCCGCTGCAACGGCGAACGCAGCTCCTTCGCCTCCGCCTCCTCACGCTGCCTGCGCGCCTGCTCCGGACTCAGCACAGGCGCCCTCAAGAACCAGTACGCCAGCACCGGCACCACCGTCAGCGACACCACCAGCGACGCCAGCAACGCCACCGCCACCGTGATCGCGAACGGGCTGAACAACTCGCCCACCATGCCGCCCACGATCGCGATCGGCGCGAACACCGCCACCGTCGTCAGCGTCGAGGCCGTCACCGCGCCCGACACCTCACGCACCGCCGTCAAGATCGCCTGAAGCTTCGCCTCGCCGTAACCGAGATGCCGCTTGATGTTCTCCAGCACCACGATCGAGTCGTCGACCACACGCCCCACCGCGATCGTCAACGCACCCAGCGTCAGCATGTTCAGCGAGTAGTCACCCGCCCACAACGCCAGCAACGCGATCACCACCGACAGCGGAATCGACACCGCCGTCACCAGCGTCGACCGCACCGACAGCAGGAACACCAAGATCACCAGCACCGCGAACACCAGGCCCAGCACACCCTCGGTGGTCAGGCTCTCGATCGACTCCTCCACGTACGGCGCCTGGTCGAACACCACCGACACCGCCGTGTCCGACGAGTCGCCCAGCGCCCTGGTCAGCTCCGGCAGCTTCTCCCGGATGTCATGCGAGATCGTCACCGCGTTACCGTCCGGCGACATCGTCACCGCCACACCCAGACTCGCCGTGCCGTCGGTACGGGTGAGCGTCGTCGCCTCCGCCAGGCCGCGCTTGATCTCCGCCACATCACCCAGCTTCACCGGCTTGAGCCGCTTCGGCCTGGCCTGCTGCTGCGCGACCGCCCCCTGACCCGGCTGCGCCTGCGCCTGCCCTGGCTGTGTCTGCCCGCTCTGTGTCTGCCCGGGCTGGGGCTGTCCGGGCTGGGGCTGACCCTGCTGAGGCCGAGCCTGCTGCGGAGCCGACGCCGGCTGCGCCGGCGTCAGATACAGGTTCTCCAAGTCCAGCAGCGAGTCCACCCGCGAACCCACCTGAACCGTCAGCGCCTTGCCGTCATCGGTCAACGTCCCGGCCGGGATCGGCGTGCCGTTCGCCTTCAGCACCTCGGGAATCTGCGCCACCGACACCCCCGCCAGCGCCAGCTTCTTCGCATCCGGCCGGATCGTCACGACCTCCTCGCGGGCGCCCGTCACCGACACCTCGCGCACACCCTCGACGCCCTGCAACTCCGGCACCAGGATCCGGCGCAGCTTGTCGGCCATCGACCGCTCGTCACCGCCGTCACCCACCGCCAGCACCAGCACCGGAATGTCATCGGTACTGCCCGCCACCACCTGAGGCTCCACACCCTCCGGCAACGCCACCCGGTTGATCGCCTGCTGCATCTTGTTCACCGACGACTCCACGTCGGTGCCGTACTCGAAGGCCACCTGAATCTGCGCCAGGCCCTCCTTCGAGCTCGACGTCATCTGCTCCATCCCGGCGAGCCCCTGAAAGGAATCCTCGATCGGCTTGGTGACCTGATCCTCGACGATCTCGGGCGAGGCGCCGGGGAACGGCGCCACCACGAACGCACCCGGAAACGACAACGACGGCAGCAACTGCTGGTTCAGCTGAGGAATGGCGAACACGCCGAACCCCGTGAGCACCAGCGCGATCAGGATCACAAGGCTGCGGTTGACCAAGCTCAACCGAGCGAAAGCGGTCATGGGCTCCCCCTCCAAGAGTTCGCCACAGACTAACACTTCGCCTGATACGAACATTTAGCCAGACCAGAACTTCCTGATAGCCTTCTCAGGAAAGGCGAGAGGTGAGCGTGAGCAGCGAACGCGAAGACCTGATCCACCGGATCACCGAAACCCAGCGTGGCCTAGGGCGACTGTTCGCCCAGCACCACTCCCCCCTGTTCACCTCCAACCTCACCATGCGCCAGCTCAAGGTCGTCATGCTCCTGGCGATCAACGGCTCCTCCTCAGGCCAGGAGCTCGCCCAGGCGCTGGGCGTCGGCCTCGGCACCGTCACCGGCATCGTCGACCGCCTCGTCGCCCAGGGCCTGGCCTGCCGGCACGAGGACCCCCACGACCGCCGCGTACGCCGCGTCGAGCTCACCCCCGAGGGCACCGCCCTCATCGAAGAGATCAACAACGCCGGCCACGAACACTACCGCCGCATCATGGACCACCTCGACCTGGACACGCTGCGCGCTCTCGACCACGTCACCCGGAGCATCCGTGACGTCGCCGACAAGCTCGTCTGCGGTGAGGACCCCTGCGGGGGTGTCTGAAAACGCCCTCCGCCTTTACATTGTAGATTCATTGGTCAGGCGGGACAGCACATCCGGCAGGACGCCCTCGTGCACCACCGTCAGCCGCCGCGTCGCCCGCGTCGCCGCCACGTACAGGTCCTGCCCGCCCATCGGCGACTGGTCCCAGATGCCCTGCGGGTCCACCACCACGACCGCGTCGAACTCCAGCCCCTTGGCCTGCCCCACCGTCAGCACCACCACCGGCGCGTCCAGATCCCCCTCCGGGAAGAGCCGCGCCACCTCGGCGTGCCGCGCGTCCGGCGTCACCACGCCCAC
>NZ_JAAAHR010000294.1:0-5667 GCF_009908215.1 Nonomuraea sp. K271
CGGCGGCGCGGCGGGTGCGGGCGGCGAAGCGTCCCTGCCCGGTCAGGACGATCTCGTCCTCCTGCCCGGGGCGGGCCAGCTCGTCCAGGACTCGTTCGGCGTCGCCGGTGGCGTCTCCGCCGCGGTGCACCGACACGCGCCGGATCTGCAGGCGGGGCTGTTCGTTGGCCAGGGTGCGGGTCGCGCCCCACACGGCCGAGGCCACCGGCGTGGTGGCGCCGCCGGGACCGGGCAGGGCCGCGCACTCGTCGGTGACCAGCCACAGCGTCGCGGTGGTGGACGGCGGCAGCTGGGCGCAGGCCTGCGCGACGGCGCGCAGGGTCGCGATGTGGCCGGTGACCTCCTCGACGACGGTCTCGGGCGGCTCGGCGTCGTTCCGGCCGGGCGGGTCTTCCACGACGAGGACGAAGGTGACGGCGGTGGCGTCCTGCGGAACGCGGGCCAGCAACCGCGCGGCGTCCTCTGTGGCGCCGGCGCGTTCGGCGCGGCCCTGCCCGGCGATCAGGTGGGTCAGCGCGTCGGCCAGCGCCGGCTCCCGAGGACCGTCGCCCGGGTCCGTGCGGCCGGCGACGACGATCCACGTCTGCGCGTCGTCGAGCGGGGGCCGCTGCGGGGTGAGGGCCGTGCCGGAGGCGGCGGCCAGCAGGAGCGAGCAGGAGGCGCGGCCGGGTTCGTCGTCGGCCAGGTGCGCGACCTCGTGGTATCCCGCCTGGGCCAGCACCTGCGGCCAGCGTTCCGCCTCGACCAGCGGCGAGTGCGGCCGCAGGTCCCGGTCGGCGTGGCCCCAGTAGCCGGGCAGCATCCCGGCGTAGGCCGCGACGGGCGGCCGGTGGGGTTCGACCGCCAGCAGGTGCCCGCCGGGCGCCAGGAGCCGCGACAGGCGGGCGAGCGTGGCGGCGAGGTCGGCGGACAGGTGCAGGGTGTGGGCGGCGATCACCAGGTCGAACGAGCCCGGCGGCAGGCCCTGCCCGTCGGGGTCGGCGTCGAGGTCGAAGCGGTGGAAGTCGACGATGTCGGATCCGGCCAGCCGCCGTTGCGCCCGCGCCAGGACGACTTCGTCGACGTCGGTGACCAGGTAGCGGGTGCGGTCGGCGGGCAGGACCGGCAGCAGCATGGCCGCCGTGCCGGCGCTTCCCGCGCCCACCTCCAGGACGCGCAGCGGCCGGCCGGCCGGCCAGCGTGCGGCGATCTCCTGGGCTACGGCGCGGATGAGCCGGTTGCCGTGCAGGCACAGGGGCGCGATGTCGTGCACCTGCTCCAGCAGTTCGGCGCCGCCGCCGGGCTGCAGCAACTCGGCGGGGTCGTACGCGCCGCGCAGGAGGGGGGTCAGGTGGCGTACGCACAGCGCGGTCAGGGCCTGTTCGGCGGCGAAGGGCGTCGCCTGCCCGAAGAACGCGGCGTCCGGCCCGGCGGAGGGCTGCCCGGTCAGGTGGAAGCGGTCCGGGCCCGTGCGCCGGGCCAGGCCGTGGCGTTCCAGGAGCGGCAGGGCGTGCTGCACCATCGCCGTGCCGCGCCCCGCCACGCCGGCCCGCGCCAGGTCGTCCGTGCCGAGTTCGCCGAGTTCGCGGCCGGCCGGGTTGACGATCTCCTGCAGGGCGGCGGCCAGGGCGGCGGCGAACGACGCCTCCGCGCGGTCGGCGAATCCGGCGTGGTCCAGGGCCCGCCAGGCCGTACGCAGCTCGGCGAGCCGATCGGCGACCGCGTCGGTGAGCTCCGCGGGGCCGGCCAGCGGCCATGGGGCGCCAGGCGTGCCGTCGTGCGGCAGGGCGCGCAGTTCGGTGCGGAAGTGTTCCAGCGGCAGGACCGTGCTGAGCTGGGTGCGGCGCAGCCGGCAGCCCTGCACCTCGACGGTGACCGTGCCGTCGGGGTCGGCCACCAGGATGTCCCAGCGCACCTCGTCGTCGCCGCGGGCGCGTTCGCGCACGTACAGGATTCCTTCGGCGGCCGGGGCGCGCCACACGCGCACCGCGCCGATGGCCGAGGGCATGAAGGCGTTGCCCTGCAGCATGGCCTCCACCATCCAGGCCACGCCCGCCTGCAACGCGCTGTCCAGCAGCACCGGGTGCACGTGATAGCGGCCTTCGGCCTGGGCGGGCACGTGGTAGGCGGCCAGCGCCTCGCCCTGGCCCGGCCGCAGCCAGGTCAGGACCCGGAAGGCGGGGCCGTAGGCCATCCCACCGCGGGCGGTGTCGCGGTAGAAGGCGTCCACGTCGGCGTCGGCGGCGGCGGGGATGCGGGCGCGCAGCGCGGCCAGGTCGAGCGGCGGCGGGCAGGGCCGCATCAGTGGCCGTACGCGGGCCCGGAAGTGCTCCTGCGGCGGCAGCGCCAGGTCGTCGGTGCTGGAGACGACCACCGCGCCGGTCTCCGGCGACAACGACGTCTGCGTGTACAGGGGCCGGGCTTCGGCCGACTCGGGGATCACCAGCGCGCGGGTGACGGCCGCCCGGTCGACCTCCAGGGCCTGGCCGGTGTCCGGCATGGCCAGCCGGGCGGCCGACAACGCCATCTCGACGTATCCGGTGACGGGCAGGACGGGCACGCCTCCGGCGCGGTGGTCGACCAGCCATGGCGCCAGCGTGCGTTCGACCGGGCCGTGCCAGGTGGGGTGCGGGGCCGGCAGGCGCTCGCCGAGGAGGGGGTGCTGCAGCGCTCCGGTGCCGCTGGAGTGCATCCACGTGTCGGGGCCGCCGATCCAGTACCGCTCGCGCTGCCACGGGTAGGAGGGCAGGGACGCCACCCGGCCGGGGCGGGGGAAGTAGACGTCCCAGTCGAGGCGGGCGCCGGAGGCGATGATCTCGGCGGTGACGGCCGCCGCGGAGGTTGCCTGCTCGCGGCGGAGGGTCGGCACCACGCAGGCGCGCCGGCGGGCCTGCCCGGTGACGCGGCGCAGGTAGGAGCGCAGCACCGGATGCGGCCCCACTTCGACGAAGACGTCGTGGCCGCCGGCCAGCGCGCCGTCGACGGCGTCGGCGAAGCGCACGGGCTCGCGGACGTTGCGCCACCAGTAGCCGGCCGTCAGCTCGGTCCCGTCCAGCTCGCCGCCGGTCACGGTGGACAGCAGCGTGACCGCGGCGGGACCGGGGTCCAGCCCGTCGAGGGAGCGCAGCAGCGGTTCGCGGACGGCGTCCATGGCGGCGCTGTGGAAGGGGTAGTCGAGGTCGAGATGGCGGACGAACACGCCGTCGGCCTCCAGCTCCGCGCCGAGCTGCTTGAGCCGCCCCTCAGGTCCGGCGAGCGTGACGTCGCGGTCGGTGTTGACCGCGGCGATCTCCACGTCCGGGCAGCGGTCGAGCAGGGCGCGGGCGCGCTCCTCCGGCAGCCCGACGGCGGCCATGCGGCCCGTGCCCATCGTGGCGGCCTGAGCGGCGCCGCGCGCCGCGATCACGCGCGCGGCCTGCTCCAGCGACAACGCGCCGGCGGCGTAGGCGGCCGCGACTTCCCCCACGCTGTGCCCCAGCACGGCCTGCGAGTGGACGCCGGCCGCGCGCAGCACGGCCAGCAGCCCGGCCTGCACGGCGAACAACATGGGCTGGGCGACCTCCGTCGCCGACAGCCGCCACTGCGCGGGCGGCTGCCGCATCTCCCGCAGCACCGACCAGCCCAGGTACGGCCGCAGCGCGGCGTCGGCCTCCTGCACCGCCGTACGGAAGGTCTCGTCGCCGGCCAGGAGGTCGGCGCCCATGCCGGCCCACTGCGAGCCGTTGCCGGAGAAGACGAACACCACCCGGCCGTGCTCGGCCGCATCCGCCGTCGCCGCCCCGGTCGGCGCGTGCTCGACGCCCTGCGCCTGGCCGGGGGCGGGTGCCTGGTCACGGTTTCCCGCCTGGCCGGGGTCTCCCGGCTGGTCGGGGAGCAGCCCCAGCAGGGCGCGGGCGGCCCGCGCGGGCGAGTCCGCCAGGGCCACCGCCCGGCGGGGGTGGCCGCCCCGGCGGCGGGTGGAGGTGTAGGCGCAGTCGTACCAGGCCTGCTCGTCGTCGCCCAGGCGGGTCAGATGGTGGGCGGTGCGTTCGATCGCCTGCCGCAGCGCCGTCTCGTTCCGGGCCGACACCATCACCGGCAGCGCCCGCGCGGTCCTCTCAGAGGGCCCGCGGGAAGGCAGGGCCGGCGGTGCGGCGAGCGTGACGTGCACGTTGCTGCCGCCGAAACCGAAGGAGTTCACCCCCGCCAGCGCCCGCCCGCCGCCGGGCGCGTTCACCTCGCGGGCCTGCGTGGCCACCGACAGGTTGAGTCCGGCGAAGTCGATACGCGGATTCGGCTCCTCGGCGTGCAGGGAGGCCGGAATCCTGCCGTGCCGCAGCACCAGCAGCGCCTTGAACAGGCCCGGCATGCCCGACGCCGGCTCCAGATGGCCGAAATTCGACTTGACCGACCCGATGGGCAGCGGCCCCCGCGCGCGCAGGCGGCCGAGCGCCCGGCCGAGCGCCTCGCATTCGGCCGGGTCCCCGGCCTGGGTTCCGGTGCCGTGCGCCTCCACGTACACCAGGTCGTCCGGGTCGAGCCCGCCCGCCCCGTATACCTGGCGCAGCAGCGTCTCCTGCGCCTCGGCGCTGGGCAGCGCCAGCCCCATGGTGCGGCCGTCGTTGTTGGTGCCGGCGCCGACGATGACGCCGTGGACGCGGTCGCCGTCCGCCAGCGCGTCGGTCAGCCGCTTCAACAGCACCACGCCGCCGCCCTCGGCCCGTACGAACCCGTCGGCCTGGGCGGAGAAGGCGGCGCACCGGCCCGTGGGGGAGAGCATCTGCGCCTGGCTGAACCCGGTGAAGCCGCCCGGGGAGACGAGCACGTTAACGCCGCCGGCCAGTGCCAGCCGGCTGGTGCCCGCCAGCAGCGTCCGGTAGGCGCGCTCGACCGCCAGCAGGGAGGAGGAGCAGGCGGTGTCCACGGCCATGCTGGGGCCGTGCAGGTCGAAGGTGTGGGAGATGCGGTTGGCCGCGATCGACAGCGTGGCGCCCGCCATGGTGTAGGCGGTGACGTCCCGCTGCTCCAGCATCTGCTGGAAGCCGTAGGAGGTGTCGGAGATTCCGACGAACACGGCGGTGTCACTGCCCGCGAGCGCCGCCGGGTCCACGCCCGCGTCGTCGAGCGCCTCGGCCGTCATCTCCAGCAGCAGGCGCTGCTGGGGGTCCATGGCGGCCGCCTCCTTGGGGGAGATCTTGAAGTAGGCGGGGTCGAAACCGGCGACGTCGCCGAGGAACCCTCCCGCCCGCGTGTAGCTCTTGCCGGGGCGGGGGGTGTGCTCGTCGACGAAGCGGTCGGCGTCGAAGCGGTCGGGCGGCACCTGCCCGACCAGGTCGCAGCCCTGTTCGAGGGCTTGCCAGAGGCCGTTCATGTCGGTGATGCCGCCCGGCAGTCGGCAGCCCACACCGATCACCGCGACCGCCGTGTCTGTCCCGTTGGTGCCGCTCATACGCCAGCTCCCTCGATGTCACTGTCCGTCAGTGATCAACTACTATGTGATGACGGCGGTGACCGCAACGAGGGAGGCCGCTACGGCGCGGCGGCCGCGTACGCACCGTGCTGCTGCTCCTACCAGGGGGCAGCCGGTCGGGTCGCCCCGGGCATCTCAGCCCGGGGCTCCCACAGAACCGTGCGTAACAATCTCTCGTTACACGGCTCTTGTCGTTCTGGTCACCAGACGATCGGGACCGTGTTCACCCAGATCCAGTG
>NZ_JAAAHR010000295.1:0-5631 GCF_009908215.1 Nonomuraea sp. K271
GGGGTCCCGCGGCGGGCGTGGCGCCCGGCGGGGGCGGTTGCTCGACGGGGACGTAGTCGTGGCGCATGCCGTGGTCGCCCAGCCACTGCCGCAGCCCGCCCACCGCCGACGGATCGGCCGCCACCCGGGCCGCGTACTCCGACAACGCCACCTCCTCCCCGTCGTCGAACAGCAGCCGCGCGGGCCCCGACCAGGACAGCGTCCATCTGGCCTCGCCGAGCTGGATCATGACGGCCTCCAGTGCCTGCCCGAGCACCCCCGCCAGCAGGGTGTCCGAGGCTTTCCAGCCCAGTTCGCGCAGCTTGTACTCGAGCTCCGCCTGCCGCCCCCGCGCGATCGCCTCGAAGGCGGCGTCCAGGTACGGCCGTGACGCCCCCATCACCTGCTGCCCGGCCAGGGCCAGGTCGCGCAGGGCGTCGGCGTTGCGGGTGGCGTACATGCCGTGCGCGACGAGCTCCTCCCACGAGACCGCCCGCAGCGTCAGCAGCGCCTCGGACGACCACATGGACTGCTCGACCGCCTGCACGGCCACGTTCGGGTCGCGCAGCAGGGTCAGGGCAGAACGGGGGTCGGGCACCTGCTGCGGCTCCGGCAGGCGCTCGATGGCGGCCAGGCGGTCGGTCAGGCTCGGGTGGGAGTCGTACGGGGAGACCTCCTCGGGCTGCTCGCTCAGCCTGGCCAGCTCGGCCTGCCGTTCGGCGTCGCTCATGAAGGCGTGGAAGCCGCCGAACACCGATGCGGGCCTGGTGCCGCCGGCGCCGGTCATCGACAGGTAGGTGTTGACGTACTGGTCCCAGCCGATCGCGGTCGTATGGATCTTGTGCAGGGCGCCCGCCATGGCCTGCCGGCCGCCGATCGCGACGGCGAACTGGTCGGCCTCCAACTCCTGCTTGCGCGAGACGGCCTGCGACACCCGCAGGTAGAGCTTGGCGTACCAGGTGAACAGGCGTTGCACGAACGGGTGGTTGCGCAGGCCCTGGACGGTGGCGATCAGCGAGACGCGCCCCCGGTAGACCGGCGCGCCGAGCCGCGTGTGGGCGCCGCTGTAGTGGCCGAGCTCGTGCCCCAGCACCGCCCGCATCTCGTCCACCGTGAGCGTCTGCAGCAGCGGCAGCCCGACGAACATGCGCCGCCGCGTCGCCTTCATGCCGAGAAACCGGGTGTCCTCGGACACGGCCGCGTTGACCTCCGCCACCAGCCGGATCTCGTCCGGCGGCGCGGTGCGTACGCGCTGGGCGAGCTCCTCGACCGTCTGCCACAACACCGGCTCGTCCTCGCGCGTGACCGGGACGCCCGGCTGCTCGCCGCCCCGGCGGCGGCTCACCATGGTCAGTGCGCGCAGCAGCGCGCCCGCGGCCAGGGTCAGCACGACCGCGAACTTGATCAGGTTGACGTGGAAGTCGACCAGTAAGAGAACGTCGAAGAAGACCGCCGCGGCGAGGATCAGACCGACCAGAACGTAGAAGCCGGCCAGCAAGGTGAAAGCCAGCACCGCTCGGAACGCTGTCGTCATGGGGGAGGGCTCCCAGGGAAGGGGTACTCGCGAGGCTCGACACTAGCGGAGACGGGAAACTGGATAAAATCGCTGCACCAATGTCGTACTACGACGAACACGACCAAGACCGTTGGGTTCCGGAACCTCCCGGCAATCCGGAACGCTCCGCGTTCGAGCGTGACCGGGCCCGGGTGCTGCACAGTGCCGCGCTGCGCAGGCTGGCCGCGAAGACGCAGGTCGTCGGCCCCGGCGAGACGTTCGACGGCGGCCAGCACATCCCCCGCACCCGGCTGACCCACTCCCTCGAATGCGCCCAGGTGGGCAGGGAGATGGGCGCCACCCTCGGCGTCGACCCCGACCTCGTGGAGACCGCCTGCCTGGCGCACGACCTGGGCCACCCGCCGTTCGGGCACAACGGGGAAGTGGCGCTCAACGCGCTGGCCGAGACGTGCGGTGGCTTCGAGGGCAACGCGCAGAGCCTGCGCCTGCTCACCAGGCTCGAGGCCAAGGTGCTCACCGAGGACGGCACGAGCGCCGGGCTGAATCTGACCAGGGCGGCCCTGGACGCCTCGATCAAATATCCATGGACGTGTGACAAGTCTTACAAATTCGGTGTGTACGACGACGATCTTCCCGTGTTCGAGTGGATCAGGGAGGGCGCTCCTGAAGGGCGGGTGAGCTTCGAGGCGCAGATCATGGACTGGGCCGACGACGTCGCCTATTCCGTACACGACCTTGAGGACGCCCTGCACCTCGGCCACGTCACCCCCGAGGCGCTCCTGTCGGGCGAGGAACGCAGGCAGGTGTGCGAGATCACCCGCACCTGGTACGCACCCGGCGCCGACCTCGCCGAGCTCGAAGCGGTCTTCGACAAGCTGATCACCGACCCGCTCTGGCCGCGCAGCTTCGCCGGCACGCTCGCCGACCTCGCCGGGCTCAAAGCCCTCACCAGCGGCCTCATCGGCCGTTTCTGCCGCTCCGCGCAGGCCGCCACCAAGGAGGTGTACGGCTCCCGCCACCGCGCCGACCTCGTCGTGCCGCGCGCCACACGGTTGGAGTGCGCGCTGCTCAAGGGCGTCGTCGCCCACTACGTCATGACCACGAAGGACCACCACGCCAACCAGGCCAGGCAGCGCGACCTCATCACCGAACTGGCCGAGCTGATCACCCAGGGCGCGCCCGGCGCGCTGGAGCCCGCCTTCCGGCCCGCGTACCTGGAGGCCCCGGACGACGCGGCCCGCGTCAGGGTGGTGATCGACCAGATCGCCTCGCTCACCGACACCTCCGCGGTGGCCTGGCACAGGCGGCTCACCCGGTGATCCAGGCCGTCTGACCCGACCGGCTTCCCCCGGCGCCCCCGGCGGGCGGATACTGCGCCCATGGCCACATTTGTGATCGCCGGCGCCGGGCTGGCAGGAGCCAAGGCCGCGCAGGCCCTGCGCGAGGAGGGCTTCGACGGCGAGATCGTGCTGATCGGCGCGGAGGCCGAGCGGCCCTACGAGAGACCGCCCCTGTCCAAGGACTACCTGCAGGGCAGGAGCGAACGAGAGAAGATCTACGTCCACCCGCCGCAGTGGTACGCGGACAACGACGTCGACCTGCGGCTCGGCCGGCGGGTCACCCGCATCGAGCTCGGCCACCACCTGGTCAGGCTCAGCGACGGGTCGCGGCAGCCGTACGACAAGCTGCTCCTCGCGACCGGGGCCGTGCCGAGGCGGCTGCCGGGACCCGGCTACTACCTGCGCACCGTCGAGGACAGCGACGCGCTCAAGGAACGCTTCGCCACCGGCGCCAAGGTCCTGATCGTGGGCGCGTCCTGGATCGGGCTCGAGACCGCGGCCGCGGCCCGTACCGCCGGCTGTGAGGTCACCGTCGTCGAGCCCGAGCCCACCGCGCTCAACCGGGTGCTCGGCCCCGAGCTGGGCGACCTGTTCTCCCGCCTGCACGCCCGCAAGGGCGTGCACCTGCGCTTCGGCACCGCCGCCGCGGAGATCACCCAGACCGGCGTGCGGCTCAGCTCGGGCGAACGCCTCACCGCCGACCTCGTGGTCGTCGGCATCGGCGCCGCCCCGGAGATCTGGCTGGCCCGCGACGCCGGGCTCGACGTCGGCCACGGCATCCTCACCGACGCGGCGCTGCGCACCTCGCATCCCGACGTGTTCGCCGCCGGCGACGTGGCCGAACACTTCCACCCCGTGTACGGCCGCCGTGTGCGCGTCGAGCACTGGGCCAACGCCCTGCACGGCGGTCCCGCCGCCGCGCGGTCGATGCTCGGCCAGGACGTCACCTACGACCCGATCCCGTACTTCTACACCGACCAGTACGAGCTGGGCATGGAGTTCTCCGGCGACGTCGAGGGCTACGACGAGGTCGTCTACCGCGGCGATCCCGACAAGCTGGAGTTCATCGCCTACTGGCTGCGCGGCGGGCGCGTGGTCGCCGGGATGAACGTCAACACCTGGGACGTCGTGGACGAGATCCAGGCCCTCATCAGGTCGGGCGCCGTCGTCGACCAGAAGGAGCTGCCTACGGGGTGACGCTGACCACGCCGTCGCCGTCGTCCTCACCGGTGTCGCCACGGGACGACGGCTCGCTCCTCGCCGCCTGCGGCGTCTCCTTCGGCTTCTTCGACGCGCACAGGACGGTGCAGCGCGGCGTCTCGCCGGACTTCTCGCGCAGCTCCAGCGTCTCGTCCCTGGGGGAGAGCGTACGGTTGCCCGTCCGCCAGGCGTCGAGGTAGTCCCACGGTTCGACCATGCCCCTGCGTACCCACCAGAACTTCGACCCCGTCTTCCACGAGATGGCGAAGTACAGGTTGGTGGCGGTGTCGCGGGCGTTGCCCGACCTGCCCACCCGGCCGAGCAGCCGGCCCGCCTTGACGCGGACGCCGGGCTTGATGCCGTCGGCCACCGTGTCGAGGTGGCCGCCGAGATAGCGCACGCCGTCGTCCCCGATGATCGTGACGAACCTGCCCTCGCGGTGGGCGCCCGCGTCCGTGGACGGGCGCCACCGGTTCTTGGCGTTCACCTCGTCCACGACGCCGGCCACGGGCGCCACGAACGCGCATCCCCGCGGCGCCCAGATCGTCGTCTTGGGCAGCACGAGCAGCTTGCGGGAGTAGGTGACCTCGCAGCCCTTGACCGGGAACGTGTAGGTGTACTTCGACAACTTCGGCGGCGGCACCTTGACCGGGTCGTCGCCCTGGGGCCGTTGCACGTCGGCCTGCCGCCCGCCCGACGGGGTGGGCGTCGGGGTCGCCGGCGAGGCCGCCGCTGCCGCGTACGCGGTGGAGGGCCCATGGGCAGGCGCGGTGTTGTCCGCGTTCGGGCGGAGGGTGACGCCGACGCCGGCCGGTCCGGTCGCCTGGCCGCAGGCGCCGGTCAGCAGTACGGCGCCCACGACGGACGCCCACCGCGCGATTTGCCCCGAATGCATGGTCTCCACCCGTGTCACCGCTTCCCGACAACCTTTACCTTTGTAGCCGACCAGGGGGCCGCGTACGGCGGCTTTCCCTCTTTAGCAACCCACAGGTAATGCCCCTCTTCCCCCTGCTGCACGCGCCCGGGGGCGGCCCGCGGGGCGGGAACCGTCGGTGGGGCGGAATAGACTCACGGCGTGGCTGGCCGGATCCGTGATGTCGACATCGCGCTCGTTCGCGAGCGCTCACCCATCGCCGACGTGATCGGCGAGCACATCCAGTTGCGCAACGCCGGAGGCGGCAACCTCAAGGGGCTGTGCCCGTTCCACGACGAGAAGAGCCCCTCCTTCAACGTCACTCCCGAGCGTGGGATGTTCTACTGCCTGGCGGCGGAGACCAGGGTCATGACCTGGGAGGGTGTGCGCCCGATCGCCGAACTCGCGGGCGGGACGCACCGGGTGCTCGCCTCCGACGGCACATGGGTGGACGCGCCCTTCGAGTCCTTCGGCGTCCAGCCGCTGATGAGGGTCGTCCTGCGCCGCGACGGGCAGCGAAAGGAGATCTTCGCCACGCCGGAGCACCGTTGGTTCGTACGCTCCGGCCCCGAGCAGGAGCAGCGCGCCGAAGTCGTCACCCGGGACCTGAAGCGCGGTCATCGGCTGGTCTCGGTGTTCCCCGGCACCCGGGTGGAGGGTACGCGCCCGTCGCCCTTCGGCGC
>NZ_JAAAHR010000296.1:0-5621 GCF_009908215.1 Nonomuraea sp. K271
GCGGTTCCTGGAGCCGGTGATGGTGGGCGGGACGCTCATCGGGGAGGCCCACGGGCCCGACTTCGTGCCCTACTGGCTGACCGACCGCGCGCCCGCGCTGCCCCGGCTGACCCGGCGGCGCAGGCCACTGACCGAGACGCGCAAGCGGGTGCTGATGGCCGCGCTGGCTCTGGTGCTGTTGCTGTTGCTGGTGACGGCCATCCTGCTGCTGCTGGTGCTCGGCCGGCAGGAGAGCGAGCCGCAGCCCAGGCAGTTGCCGCCGACGGTGTTCGTGCCGACGCCGCCGCCGACGCCGGAGACCCCGGAGCCGCAGCCCTCGCCGTCGCAGTCGCCCGAGCCGAGCCGGACCGGTCCGGGCACCCCGGGGGAGTCGCCGGGCGACGAGAGCGGCGAGGAGCCCGAGCTCTGACGCGCCGGGGGCGGTAACGCGGTTGACCCTCACGTAACGTGAGACCCTATGGTCCTGCGCCATGGAGTTCATCATTCATGACACGTTGACGCCGATGGCCGACATGTTGCGCGGGCCGCTCGACCGGCGTGCGGACGCGCTGCGTGAGCTGGTCGGGCCGCTGCGCGACGTGATCCCGATGCCGGGTGACATCGTCGACATCCATCACCAGGGCGGCGGCTTCCGGGTCGACGCCGACGACCCGCGCTACCTGCCCGCGGTCGAGCGCATGATCGAGGCCGACGTGCTGGGCCAGGTACGCCGCGAGCTGACCCGCGCCTCGGAGCGGCTGTCGGAGGCCAATCAGGGCGAGACGCTGGACGTGTGGTTCTTCATGGGCGACCCCGGCAACGACCACCTGATGACGACGGCCGGCGGCTACTACGGCATGGGCGGCGCGCCGGGCATGATCTACCTGCTGGCCTGGCCGTCCGACGAGGTGATCGGCAAGATCGGGCATCTGGCGGTGCACGAGTTCCACCACGGCGTGCGCTACGCCAACGTCGAGTGGAACCCGGCCACCGTGACCGTCGGCGAGCACGTGCTGGCCGAAGGGTTGGCCGAGGCGTTCGTGCGCGAGTTGTCGGGGCCGGAGGCGATCGGCCCGTGGTCGTCGATGGTGACCGGCGAGAGGTACGACGTCGCGTACGAGAAGATCATGGCGAACTTCGACCTGGAGGGGATGCAGAACACGCCGGCGTTCGTGCTCGGGGACAGCGCGACGCGCAGCTTCGGGCAGGAGCCGCGCGGCATTCCGGACATGGCGGGATACGCGGTAGGGCTGCGGCTCGTCGAGCAGATCCTGTCGGCCACCGGCATGACGGCGGCCGAGGCGAGCGTGCTGCCCGGAGCCGAGCTCATGCGGCGCGCCGGCCTGCGCGGATAGCGCCCGGTCGGTCGGCGGGCCGGTCGGCGGGCCGGTCGGCGGGCCGGTCGGCGGGCCGTCGAGCGGCCGTCATCTGGGGGACACGAAGCCGGACTCGTAGGCGGCGATCACCGCCTGCGTACGGTCACGCGCCCGGAGCTTGGCCAGCACGTTGCCGACGTGCGTCTTGACGGTCTCCTGGCTGACGACCAGCTCGGCGGCGATCTCGTGGTTGGACAGCCCTCGGGTCATCAGGCGCAGCACGTCGCCCTCGCGCCCGGTCAGCCGGTCGATGCCCGGCACCCTGGAGGGCGAGACGCTCTCGTGGCGGCGTACGGCCAGGGCGCGGATCGCGGCGGGGAACAGCAGCGACTCGCCGGACGCGACCAGCTTGACGGCCCGCACCAGTTCCTCGGGCCTGGCGCGTTTGAGCAGGAAGCCGCTGGCCCCGGCGCGCAGCGCGTCGTAGACGTAGTCGTCGTTCTCGAAGGTCGTCACCACCAGCACCTTGGGCGGGTCGTCCAGCGCCATGAGCCGCTCGGTGGCCTGGATGCCGTCGAGCGCGGGCATGCGCACGTCCATCAGCACGAGGTCGGGGCGCTCACGGCGGACGACGGGCAGGACCGCGGCGCCGTCGGCGGCCTCGCCGACCACGCTCAGGCCGGGCTCGGCGTCGATGATGATGCGCAGGCCGGCCCTGATGAGGTCCTCGTCGTCGGCGATGACGACAGTCAGAGTCATGGACTCGACCGTAGCGGCAGCCGGGCGGAGACCGTCCACCCTGCCTGCGTGGGGCCGGCGTCGAGGTCGCCGTTGAGCAGGCGTACGCGCTCGCGCATGCCCGCCACGCCCCTGCCTCCCGACGGGCCGGCGGCGCCGTCTCCCGCGGCGTTGGTGACCTCGAGCCGCAGCTCGCCGTCCCGCACACCGGCCGACAGCCGCACCGGGCCCTTCCCGTGCTTGATGGCGTTGGTGAGGGCCTCCTGCAGGATGCGGTAACCCTCCCGGGACACGACGGCGGGCACGCCCGACAGATCACCGACCTCCTGCCGTACCTGGGCGCCCGAGGCGGCGACGAGGTCGCCGAGATCGGCGAGCGTGGCCTGCGGGCGCCTGCCGGGGACGCCCGCGCCGGTTCCGTCGCCGCCGTCGCTGCCGCCGTCGCTGCCGCCGTCGCTGGGGTCGTCGCGGCCGCTGTCACGCAGGACTCCCAGGACGTGGTCGAGGTCGTCGAGCGCGGCGCGGGCGGACTGCTCGATGGCGGACAGCGCGTTCTTGGCCGTGCCGGGGTCGTGGTCGAGCACCCGGCCGGCGGCCGCGGCCTGCAGTGTCACGACACTCAGCGCGTGGCCGACCGAGTCGTGCAGCTCGCGGGCCAGCCGGTTGCGCTCGGCCAGCGTACGGGCCTGCTCCTCGGCGGCGGCCAGGCGCTCATCCGGGGTGGGGCCGAGCAGGACGGGGGCCAGCCTGGCCAGCAGCGCGCCGGCACCCGCGGCCATGACGATCAGCGCGGCCAAGGTCGCGAGCCCGCCGAGCGCCCACATCACCGCGTTCCACCCGGGCGTGACGACGGCGCCCAGCACCGGCGTCGGGGCCCCGACGATGGGCAGTAGCAGCGTGAACACCGTGAACGGCACGATCGCCAGCGTGCAGCCGCTGACCACGCCGCCGATCGCCAGGTGCAGCGTGAACCAGGCGGCGGTGCGGCGGCGCTCCTGCCAGGAGCGGCCCGCCTGCCGTGGCGGGGTCTCCACGTGCGCCCCGAGCAGGCCCTGCGCCGCGTTCACCTCCAGCGCCCGCACCGGCAGGAACAGCCCGGTCGCCGCCACCACGGGCAGCATCGCCACGAACACGCCCACCTGGACGGGCAGCAGGACGTTGGCGTCCTCTCCCTGCCAGATGGCCGCCGCCAGGACGCCGACCATCATGTACGGCATCAGCAGCGCGCCGCCCAGGATGAGGCACGCCCATCGGCGCGCCAGGTTCTTTCTCACACCGGCGATTATATGTCGACGTTTATTCGCTCACAGAATAATGCGCCCTTAGAGAAATGCGCCGCCAGCGAAAAGAATTCTTCTTGGGTGCCTTCGCGGTCTAGCGTTTTTCGCGTGAATGCCCGCACAGAAAGGTGGCGACCATGACGGAGACCCAGCGCCCACAGTGGCCTGACCAGCTCAGCCAGCGCCTGCTGAAAGAGCGCATCGTCGTTCTCGGCCAAGAGGTCGACGACGAGATCTGCAACCGGCTCTGCGGTGAGCTGCTTTTGCTCGCGGCTGAGGACCCCGCGCGCGACATCACCCTTTACATCAATTCACCGGGCGGTTCCGTGCACGCGGGGCTGGCGCTCTACGACATGATGCAGTTCGTGCCGTGCGACGTGGCCACGGTGGCGATGGGGTTCGCCGCGTCGATGGGCCAGGTGCTGCTGTCGGCGGGGGCCAAGGGCAAGCGCTACGCCCTGCCCAACGCCCGCGTCGTCATGCACCAGCCGCTCGGCGGCATCGGAGGCTCCGCCAGCGACATCGCGATCCAGGCCGAGAACATGCTCTACACCAAGCGCAGGCTGGCCGAGATCATCGCCCATCACACCGGCCAGCCCCTGGAGCGCATCCAGGCCGACTCCGACCGCGACCACTGGTTCACGGCCCAGGAGGCGCTCGACTACGGCTTCGTCGACCACATCGCAGAAGGGATGAACTGACATGAGCGGCCGTTACGTGTTGCCCTCCTTCACCGAACGCACCTCCTACGGCATGAAGGAGATGACCCCCTACACCAAGCTGTTCGAGGACCGGGTCATCTTCATGGGCGCGCCGATCGACGACACCGTGGCCAACGACGTGATGGCGCAGCTGCTCACGCTGGAGTCGCTCGACCCCGACCAGGACATCAACATCTACATCAACTCGCCCGGCGGCTCGTTCACGGCGATGGCGGCCATCTACGACACGATGCAGTACGTCCGGCCGGAGATCCACACGGTCTGCATCGGCGAGGCGTCCTCGGCTGCGGCGGTCCTGCTGGCGGCCGGTTCGCCGGGCAAGCGGGCGGCGCTACCCCACGCGCGCGTCCTGCTGCACCAGCCGGCCACCGAGGGCGGTCGCGGGCAGTCCAGCGACCTGGAGATCCACGCCAGGGAGATCCTGCGCATGCGCGACCAGCAGGAGGACATCCTTTCGCGGCACACCGGCAGGGGCGTGCTGGAGATCAGGAAGGACATCGAGCGCGACCGCATCTTCACGGCCGAGCAGGCCCGCTCTTACGGGCTGGTGGACGACATCTACGCCTCGAGGAAACGCACACCGGCCGGCGCCCGCTGACCCTCGTGCGGGGCCCTGGCCGGCGGCTGACACGCGACTTGTACACTCTTGAAGTTTCTTGGGGGACATCGGGGGAGTGGCGTGCCGCTGGAGCAGGTCCTGATGCTGCTGTGCGCGGCCGCGGGAGCGGGGTGGGTCGACGCCGTCGTGGGTGGCGGCGGGCTGCTGCAACTGCCCGCGATCATGGTGACCGGCATGCCGACGGTCGAGGCGATGGCCACCAACAAGTTCTCCTCCGTCTTCGGCACCGCCTCGGCGGCCGTGGCCTACGCGCGCTCCGCCAAGGTCGACCGGCAGGTGGCCCTGCCCGGCGCCACGCTGGCGGTGCTCAGCGCGGGGCTCGGAGCGTGGGCGGCGGCGTCGATCTCGGCCGAGGTGCTGCGGCCCGCCGTCATGGTCGTGCTGCTGGCCGTGGCGGCGTTCGTGACGCTGCGGCCGGCCATGGGCGCCGCGCCGGAGCCGCACCTGCGCACCCGGGGCCGGGTGATCGCGGCGGTGGCGACGGCGGGGGCGGGCATCGCTTTCTACGACGGCATCCTCGGGCCCGGCACGGGAACGTTCCTCATCGTCGCCTTCACCGCCATCCTCGGGCTGGACTTCGTCTCGGCCTCCGCCTCCGCGAAGATCATCAATATCGGGACGAACCTGGGGGCGCTGCTGGTGTTCGGGGCTCAGGGGCACGTGCAGTGGGCTCTGGGGCTGGGCATGGCGGTGTGCAACGTGGCCGGGGCCCAGCTCGGCGCGCGCATGGCGCTCAGGCGGGGCGCCGCCTTCGTACGGGTCGTCCTGCTGGGCGTGGTGGCGGCCATGGTGGTCAGGCTGGGCTGGCAGGAGTTCGCCTGACCACGCGCCGGGGACCGCACGTCGGGCCGATGGGCGGGACCGGTGGGGTGCTGGTCAGGCGGCGGGTTCCTCGGCGCGGGCGCGCAGGGCCGTGGCAGCCAGCGCCACGAACGCCGCCAGCAGCGCGGGGATGTCCAGCGCCCGC
>NZ_JAAAHR010000297.1:0-5448 GCF_009908215.1 Nonomuraea sp. K271
GGCCCAGGCGGGGCCGCAGCGCTGGTCGGCCTCGCCGAGTCCGGCGGTGATGACCGCCTGCTGGCCCGCGGTGCTGACGACGTCGACGCACGGCTTGTGGCCGAAGGCGCTCTGCATGGTGGACGCGAGGCGGTCGACGAGCCAGCTCTCGCGGTAGTAGTTGTACATCGAGAACGTGCCGCCGGGCTTCAGGTGCTCCCGGGCGGCCCGCATGGCCTCCTCGGTGAACAGGTAGCTCTCCAGGCGCAGCGAGCTGGCTCCGGAGACGAGGGTGAGGGAGTCGGGCAGCGCGAAGAGGATGAGGTCGTACGTGCGGCCGGTACGTTCCAGGAAGGCACGGCCGTCGGTGATGTGGGTGGTGACGCGCGGGTCCGCATAGGGGCGGTCGGGGTGGACGGAGCCGCCGAGCTCGCGCAGCTTGGGGTCGATCTCGACGGCGTCGACGTGGGTGGCACCCTTCGACAGCGCGATCGCCACGTCGGTGCCGCTGCCGGCGCCGACGATGAGCACGTCCTTCGGCGGTTTCGTGGTCCGTTCGTACGGCAGGCCGTACTGGCGTTCCCACTGCAGCCGGGCGGTGGCGGGCACGGCCTGCTGGTGCGGGATGCCGTTGACCGCGATGTCGGTGACGGCGACGCCCAGTTGTTCGAGCTGCCTGAACGTCACCTTGTAGTACGGCGACCAGATCGCCCCGGCGGTGAGCGTCTCGGCCAGCAGCAGCCCGACGACGGCCAGTGAGGGCACGGTCACCAGGCCCACGTAGAGGGCGCGCGGCCGGGGCACCAGCAGCAGCGCGTAGCAGACCGCGGCGATCAGTCCCCAGAACACCGGCGGCGCGCTCAGGAAGGACAGCGCGGTGAACGCGACGATGCCGGTGAGGCTGCCGATCAGGTCGTAGCGGTAGGCCTCCAGGCGCGGCAGCTCCGGGAAGCAGCGGCCGACGAGTTCGGCGGGGCCCATGAGCACCAGCGCCGCGGCGCAGAAGATCACCGGCAGGATCAGCCACGCGGGCGGGCCGCTGGTGGACAGGCTCGTCCAGTACAGGACGCCCTCGGTGTTCCTGTCGACGGTCACCGGGAAGGTCAGCACGACCACGACGAGGACGGCCAGCACGACGGGCGAGTAGTAGGGCTGGCGCCGCGACCGGCCGACGCGCAGGAAGCCGAGCCCGATGCCGAGGAACGAGCCGAGCAGCACGAAGTTCGTGAAGTAGCTGAGGTGGACGATGTTGGATCCGGTCCACCTGATCAGCGCCAGCTCGAGGAAGAGCATGAAGGCGCTGGCGAGGATGAGCCTCGGCCGCACCGCCAGCCAGTGAGCCCTCTCCCCGTCGTCGACCGGCTTCTGCGCCTGCAGCGTCATGCTGCCTCACCGTAGTGAAAAGATCGCCGGCGGGGAAGTACGGCGGGCCACGGACAAAAGTCGTCCACTTCGCGGTGATTAGCGCATTTCCGCAGGTCAAAACCGGTGAGACCCCCTGGACGCGGGCGGGCGGATGCAGGAATGTTGGGACGTTCGCTCCCTGACTCACGTTGGTGGTGACACATGCGGGTCCTGATCCAGCTCCGTCCCTCTCCCGACCTGGTCGCGGCCGTCGCCGACCCCGGCCAGGCCGCCACCACGGCCGACGTCGCCGATGGGCTGCCCGGCGTCGAGCTCGACTCGGCGTTCGTGCCCGTGGCCGTGCCGCGTCCCGTCCCCTCGACCGGCGGCGACCCGCTCTCCCTCAATCAGCCGCTCGACTTCTCGCTGGCCGCCGAGGACGCGTCCGTGCTGGTCCGCGGCACGATCTCGGACGACGAGCTGGCCTCCAGGGTCACGCTGCTGCCCGGCATCAGGCCCGACGTGGTCGGCATCTTCGCCGACCCGGTCATCGGGTCCGCGCCGGTGTGCGGGGGCGATCCGCCCTCCGGCGACTGGCACGACGTCGAACGCCTGCTGCACGTCTCCGGCCTGCACGCCGAGGGGCTCGACGGCGGCGGGGTCGCGCTGGCGGTGCTCGACAACGGCATCAACGCCGCGCACGCGGCCAGGCAGCTCGGCCGGGGCGTCACACTGGACGCCGAACGGTCCTGGAGCCCGCCGGGGGTGTCGGGCACCGCGGGCGAGTTCGAGGTGGACCACGGCACGATGTGCGCGTTCGACGCGCTCATCGCGGCCCCGCACGCGTCGCTCATCGACATCCCGGTGCTGCTGTCCACCCGGCCGGGCGGCTCGGCGATGGACGGCCTGCTGTCGGACGCGGTGTCGGCGTTCGCGCACCTGCGCACCGTGCTCGACGCCCAGCCCGCCGGGTCGAAGGCGCTGGTGGTGAGCAACTCGTGGGGGTCGTTCTCGCCCGAGTGGGACTTTCCCGTCGGGCATCCCGGCAACTACTCCGACAACGCCGCCCACCCGTTCAACCTGATGGTGGCCGGCCTGGACCGGGCGGGCGCGGACGTGCTGTTCGCGGCGGGCAACTGCGGCCGCGAGTGCCCCGACGGCCGGTGCGCGTTCCCCTCCCGGCCCATCGTGGGCGCCAACTCCCATCCGAAGGCCCTGTCGATCGGCGGCATCGACGTCAACGGCGAGCGAGTGGGCTACTCCTCGCAGGGGCCGGGACGGCTGACCGCCCGCAAGCCGGACCTCTGCGCGTACACACATTTCTCCGGGTCGCAGGCCCTGGGCCCCGGCTCGCCCGACTCGGGCACGTCGGCGGCGGCCCCGGTGGCGGCCGGGCTCGTGGCGGCGGTGCGCACGCTGTGGCCGGCGGACAGGTTGTCGCCCGCCCAGTTGCGGGCGCTGCTGCGGCGCACCGCGGAGGACCGCAGCGAGGTGGGCTTCGACTACGGCTACGGCTACGGGATCGTGGATCCGGCGGGGATCATCGCGGCCCTTCAGCGCCGCTCCAGAAGCGCGGCCTGACCGGCGCCCGACCTCCAGGGCGCGGCCACACGGGGGCGCGGCCTCACAGGCGCTGGTGTGGCCGGAGTGCCGCCCGCTCCGGCCATGTCGCGTCCGCCTACGCGTTCTCCCGGTTGAACACGCGCGTCCCGATGACGAGGCTGACCACGGCGAGGACGACGGTCACCGCCACGCCGGCGCCGACCGTGCCCGTCAGGTAGTGGCCGTGGAACAGGTCGCGCAGCGCCTCCACCACATACCGGAACGGGCTGAGGTGCGAGAGTGCGTCGAGCCAGCCCGGCGCCATCGACATCGGCAGGAACGAGCCGGACAGCAGGATGAGCGGGATCACGGCGGTGGACATCACCGGCGCGAACAACTGCTCGTTCATCGTCAGGGCGACGGCGTACGACAGGGCGGCCAGGCTGAGCCCGAGCACGACGACCAGCACGAATCCGGTGGCCAGCCCGAGCGCCGGCGCGCGCAGGCCGAAGGCGAAGGCGACCGCCAGGAGCAGCAGCGTCTGCAGGATCAGTGTGACCGCGTTGTTGAGCACGCGCCCGAGCAGCAGGGCCAGCCGGCTGGCCGGGGTGACGCGCATCCGCTCCAGCACGCCCGAACGTTTCTCGAAGACGATGCCGAATCCGGCCAGCCCCATGCTCATCAGCCCGAGCTGGATGATCAGGCCGGGCACGAGCGTCTCCCAGGTGCCGAACGTGGTGAAGATCGGGCCGAACAGCACCAGGAAGAGCAGCGGCTGGATCGCGCCGAAGATGATGCCGACCTTCTGCCGTAGCGTGACGCCCACGCCATGGCGGAACAACACCCAGGTGTCGCGGAGCATCAGGCCCCCTTTCCCGTCAGTGCGCTCTCCTCGCGCAGCGACCTGCCGGTGATGTCGAGGAACACGTCGTCGAGCGTGCGGCCGCCGGTCTTGAGCTCGGCAGGGGCGCCCTCGGCCACGATGCGGCCGTGGTCGATGATCAGCAGCCGGTCGCAGAGTGCGTCGGCCTCGTCGAGGTAGTGGGTCGTGAGGAACACCGTCGTGCCCTTCTCCTGGCGCAGCGCGCGGATGTGGTCCCACAGGTTGGCCCGGCTCTGCGGGTCGAGGCCGGTGGTCGGCTCGTCGAGGAAGAGCAGGGCAGGGTCGTGCAGCAGGGCGAACGCGATGTCGAAGCGGCGGCGCCGACCGCCGGACAGCGTGCCGCCGAGGCTGTTCTCCAGCCCGGAGAGGTCCAGTCCGGCCAGCACCTCGCCCGCCCTGGCCGCGGACTCCCGGCGGCTCAGCCCGTAGAGCATGCCCTGGAGTTCGAGCTCTCCCTTGAGCGGCACGGTCGGCAGGATGCCGCCGCCCTGGGAGACGTACCCGATGCGCCTGCGCACCTCCTTCGCGTCGGCGCTCAGGTCATGCCCGGCCACGGTGGCGTGCCGGACGTGGGGCGCAGCAGCGTGGTCAGCATGCGCATGGTCGTGGTCTTGCCCGCGCCGTTCGGACCGAGGAATCCCACGATCTCGCCGGGCTCCACCGAGATGCCGAGGTCTCTGACGGCCTCCACGCCGCCGTCGAAGGTCTTGCTCAGACCCGAAGTCTTGATCATTTCATCGCCTCCAAGATTGAGGTAACCATAAAATTGGTGTCACTGCAAAGTCGATACGATGACGACATGGGTGAAGGGCTGCGGGAGCGGAAGAAGCGCGAGACCAGGGAGCGCATCGCCGACGTCGCGATGGGCCTGTTCATGGCCAGGGGGTTCGACAACGTGACCGTGGCCGAGGTGGCGCGGGCCGCCGACGTGTCGGTCAACACCGTGTTCAACTACTTCAGCACCAAGGAGGACCTGTTCGCCGACCGACAGCACCTGGCCGTGGACCACCCCGTGCAGGTGCTGCGGGAGCGCGAGCCCGGCGAGAGCGTGGTACGCGCCTTCCGCCGCGACGTGCTCCACGCCATCGACACCCAGGACTGGCGGTACGGGTTCAACCTGGGCGCCGACGTGTTCGCCAGGATCGTGGACGCCAGCCCGGCGCTGGTCGCCCGGATGCGCGAGGTGCACGAGCAGCGGGAGCAGGCGCTGGCCCTGGCGCTCGCCGACGAACTCGGCGCCGGCCCCGGCGACCTGCGGCCCAGAGTCGTCGCGGCGCACGTGCTCACGACGACACGCCTGCTCACCCACGCGTCGGTGACCAGGAGGATCGCCGGCGAGGAGTGGGAGAGCATCGAGCCCGGCCTCAGGGCGCAGGCGGAGCAGGCGTTCGACCTGCTGGAGTCGGGCCTCGGCGACTACGGCAGGCGTTAACGGCTGCCGTCGAAGCCGCCGAAGACGAGCGCCATCCCGAACGCGAAGACGAGGAACCCGACCGTGATCATCATCAGGACGCTGCTGATGATGCCGCAGATGCGCCCGGCCTGGACCGCGCCGCGGTTCTCGTAGTAATAGCCACTCCCGTCGATCTCGCGCAGCGCGGTGTTGCCCATCACCCAGGCGAAGGGCCCGAGAATGCTGCAGATCACCAGGCTCAGGATGCCCAGCACGAGGATCGTGGTGCCGTTGGGGTGGGTCTGCG
>NZ_JAAAHR010000298.1:0-5417 GCF_009908215.1 Nonomuraea sp. K271
CCATCCCCCCAGCGTGTGACCCTTGCCCTGCTCGCGGAACGGCTCCCACCGGCCGGCCGGCGCACTCCGCACCCCGTCCCCGTGCGTGCCGGCCCCACGGACGGCGCACCCACGGACGGCGCACCCACGGACGGTGCGGCCACGGACGGTGCGGCCACGGACGGTGCGGCCACGGACGACAGCACTCCCGGCGGCTCAGCCGTCGGGCATGGGGACGCCGTCCAAGCACCCTGACACCGTGGGTCCGGGGTGTGCCGGGATGCTTGGACGGGAGCGTCGGGCGGCGTCGATGCCCCTGTGCGGGTCTAGGCCGCCGCGCGTTCTTCCAGCTTCAGGGACTGGTCCTCGTCGCCGGAATCCTCCTCGCCGTTGGGAGGCTCGGCTTCGCCTCCCAGGATGCGGACGGTGTCGTCTTTCGGCTGGGCGAAGGCTGCGGCGGCGTGCTCCTCCGGCTTGGCGAAGGCGCCGGTGTCGTCGCTCGTGGACGTCGGGGTGGCGGTGCCTGAAGTGCCGGCTCGCGAGGTGGGCTCGGGACGGGACAGAGGCCGGAGGGGGCGCGCGCCCATGGACCAGTCGCGGGTCTCCTCGTCCAGGCGCTCGCGCATCTCCTTGCTCATCGAGCCCAGCCCGCCGCCGCGCTCCGGCTTGGTGAAGACGCCGGTGCCCCAGCGCAGGTCGTGCCCGACGGCGCTGGCTTCGATCTCGGGCACGAAGCGCCGGTCGCCCTCGGCGCCGAACTCGCGGATGCGCAACTTGCCCGACACCACCACGGGCTGGCCGGCGCGGATCGAGGCCGCGACGTTGTCTCCCAGGGCACGCCAGCAGCGCACCGTGAAGCAGACCTTCTCACCGTCTGTCCACTGGCCCGTCTTCCTGTCGAAGTAGCGGTGCGAGGTGAGCACCCTCAGCGAGGTGACCTTGGTGCCTTCGTCGAAGCTGTATTGCCTCGGCTCTGCTGCGACGTTTCCGGTCAGCGTGACGTAGATGTCATTCATCCCTGTGCCTCCCCATCTGGCGGGCCGGTTGCCCGCGATCTGGGGCCCAGCGTGCCGTGGGGAGGCGGGGTGGCGGCGTACGGAACGCGGTTCTGTGGACAGAGGGAGGGCGGAGGGAGAGCCTGTGGACGGAGGTCAGACCGACAGATCCCGCAACGCGGTGAAGAAGGCGTGATGGCGGCCCAGCTCCCGCTCGACCGGCTCCACCACCATCGTCGCGGACACGGCCGCCACCCTGCGCCTCATCTCCCGCTCCAGGCGCTCTCGCTCCCTGGAGGCGTTCAGCTCGACGAAGTTGCGCGAGGCGATGCCCGACAGCGCACCCAACCCCAGCACGGCGGCCATCATCAGCCCGACCCACGGAAGCGCCGCGCCGTCGCCGAGCAGTTCCAGTTGCGGGGGCAGTTGTCCCGGCATGAGCAGCCCGGCCAGCAGCCAGATGACCCCGGCCGCGAACGCCGCCACCAGGGTGTACTGCCACACCCTGAGCGCGCGCCACCAACCGGGCACCCGGTCGAGCTGCGGCGCCACCTCCGTGAGGTCCTCGGTCAGCGCCTGCGGGAGCTGGCCGGAGCGCGACCTGGCCGCCTGGTGCACGGAGGAGCGCCACACCGGGTGCATCCCGACGGAGAGGCCGTCGGCGAGCGCCTGCACGGCGTTGGCGACCTCGGCCGACTGGGCGCTCACGGAACCGGTCGTGATGCCGCGGATCTCCGCGCTCACGTCTTCGAGACGCAGGGCCTTCAGCGGATCGGGGCGCAGCTTCGCGAACCATCGAGGGTATGGCCACCCGACCCACTGATTGGAGCGCTCGGCGTAGACGTTCTCCATGGCCTCGCCCACCGCGGGCACGCCCACGGCGTCGCAGAGCGCGTCGGTCAGCCCCATCCGGCGGGCCTCGTCGACCGACGACGGGGCGGAGAGCGCCTCGCCGAGCGGCATGACGTCGCCGAGGCGCTGCTCCAGGCGGTGCAGGTCGGCCTCGAGCTTCTGGATGGCGGCCCGCCGCCGCGACACGGCGGTCGCGATGACGCTCTTGAGACTTTCGATGCCGCGTCCGGTGACCGCCGAGGTGGGTACGACGCTGGGGTGGTCGACGCCTTCGCGGCGCAGCAGGTCGTTGAGGTCGATGACCAGCTCGGCCAGCTCCTCGGTGGTGAGCCGGTCGGCCTGGTTGAGCGCGAACACGGTGACCGCGTCGTGCCCCGCCAGATCCGTGACGTAGCGCCGGTGGGTGGAGGCGTCGGCGTACTTCTGCGGGTCGAGCACCCACACCACGAGGTCGGCCAGCCCGATGAGCCGATCGGCCTCGGTGTCGGTGAGCGCCCGGATGGAGTCGTGGTCGGGCAGGTCGAGCAGGATGAGCCCGTGCAGCTGGCTGTCGCCCTTGTCGAGCGCGCTGGCGCGGGAGAAGCGGTGCCGCCACTGGATCTGCAGCCAGTCGAGCAGCGGCCCGGCGCCCTCCAGCCCCCACACGCAGGCGTGGGTGCGGGCGGTGGTCGGCCGGCGTACGCCCGTGGGCGACAGCTCGAGCCCGGAGATCGCGTTGAACAACGACGACTTGCCGCTGCCCGTGCCGCCCGCGAGGGCGACGACGGTGTGCTCGGACGACAGCTTGAGCCGGTCTCCGGCCCGCTGGAGCAGCACGCCGGCCTCGTCGAGCAGTTTCTTGTCCAGCCGCCCGGGGCCCAGCTCCACCACCTTGGTGAGCGCGGTCAGCCGCGGAGCGAGACCCGGCCTGGTGGTCATGGTGGTCATCGAGCGACCTCGAGGTTGTACGTTGCCTGGTAGAGGCGGGTTGCGACGGACTCGTCGGGAATGCCCGCGGAGTCGAGCGCTTTCACGTAACGCATGGCTTCCTCGTCGAACAACATGCCGATCCTGGCGCGCAGGTCGCTGAGCGCCTTGGCGCCGATGCCACGCAGGGACTCGGCGCCGAGCAGGGCGTTGACCAGCCGATGTGGAACACCCTCGCCGTTGCTCCCGCTGAACATCGCGACCATGAAGATCAGGGCGAGCGAGTCGTGGTCGAACGAGACCAGCTTCGACACCGACCGCTTGGCCACACCCTCCGTGCGTACCAGCTCGCCCAGGTGATCCTGCCAGGAGGCGATGGCACGGCCGGTGTGGCGGATGAGGTCGTCAGAGGGGGTGTCGAGGCCGTCCGAAATCTTGGCGCCCAGCTCGGAACGGTGCCGCCAGCGCGCCACCACCTCCTCGCAAGCACGGTTGGCGGCGGCGACGATCACCGACTCGAGGCCCGTCCGGATCGCCGCCTTGAACGCCAGCACCCGCTCGGGCGCCTGTTTGGCCGCCTTCCCGCGCCTGCGTAGTTGCAACGAGCGCATGAGGTCGCCGGAGCCGGCGAAGTCCTGCCATCTGGCCAGCACCTCGCCGTGCAGCAGCGAACCGTTCTTGTACGCCTTGTCGATCTCCATGAGCGCGCCGCGGAAGGCCGCCTCCACGTCGCCGCGCAGCTCTGTCCTGAAGGCGACCTGCCCCTCCAGGTGCTTGGCCAGCGCTGGTACGCGGGTGCGGAAACTGTTGAGCACGCCGTTGAGCGTCTCGCGTACGGCCTGCGCTCGGCGCTCCTCGTCAACCGAGAGCTCGGCCAGCCACAGCCGCAGCTCGGTGACCTCGCTGTCGGGCAGCCTGCCGTCCGTCACCTTCGCCTCGTTGATGACGAACCTGTCGATGTCGCCCATGCCGTATTCGGTCAGCATGCGGACGAAGTGCTTGAGCACCACGTCGGCCGACCGGGGCTGGACGCGCGACAACACGATCGCCAGCCGGGCACCCCGTTCCTTGGCCAGGCGCAGCAGGCTCCAGGCCGGGGCGTCGGCGTAGCGGGCCGCCGTGGTCACGAAGATCCACAGGTCGGCGGCGTCGAGCATGCGGTGCGCGACGTCGTGGTGCTCCTCCACGACCGAGTCGATGTCGGGGGTGTCGAGCAGCGCGACGCCCTGCGGGAGCTTCTCGGTCGAGACGACGACCAGGCCGTCCGGCCCGGCATCGGGCGTCGGCGCGTCGAGACGCCGCAGGCCGCCCAGCAGCTCGCCCTCCGCGAACCACTCGCGGTCGTCGGGGTGGCAGGCCAGGACGGGGGTGCCGGTGGTCGGGCGGCGTACGCCGGTGCGCGAGACGGTCTTCTCGGCGAGCGTGTTGACCAGGGTGGACTTGCCCGCGCCGGTCGAGCCGGCCACCACGATGAGCGCGGGAGCGGTGCTCGTCCTCACCCTGGGCAGCACGTAGCCCTCAAGCTGGGCCAGCAGGTCGGCCTGTGCCTGCCTGGCCTCCTCCACGCCCGGCAGGTCGAGCCCGAAGCGCAGGTCGGCGATGCTCTCGCGGAGGGTGCCGAGCGCACTCATCAGCGTTTCGGCCGCCTCCGCCGGCAACTCCTCACCGATCGCCTGACCGGCCGGCTCTTGGCCGCCGGCCTGCTCGGACTTCTTTGTCACCTCGTCGCCACCCGCGACATCCGAACCGCGTGACACCTCGCCGCCGCGGAGGTCCGAACCGCGTGACATCTCGCCGCCGGTGATGTCCGTAGCACCCGGCGCTCCGTCGGCTCGGGGGGCGTCGGAGCCGGCATCGCCGCGGGGGCCCGCGTGACCGATCGTCGCCGTGCCGGCGGTCGGTGACGGCTCGTCGGCCGCTTCGAACTGGCCGGCCCTCGCCTGCTTGGCGCTGGCTTTCGGTACGCCGCCCTTCGCGGGTACGTCCGCCTCGCCCGGCTCCCGGCTCGCCGCCGCAGCATCCGGTTTCCCGGGCACGCCGGTCTTCCCCGGTTTGCCGCCTGGCGCGGAGGCGCCGGGCTTCACAAAGGTGCCGGTCGTTGTCGTGGGGTCCCGGGGTTCGTCTCCGGTCTGACGCTCAGGCTCGTCGGCCGATGGCTCGCCGGAGTGCGGCTCACCCGGCGGTCGCTCGCCGGTGGATCGTTTGGCGGGCCGCCTGCCTTGGGGGGAACGCTTGCCGGGGGAACGCTTTCCCGACGGACGGCCGCCCGGGAAACGGTCGCCCGAGGACGGCGTACCAGTGGTCTGCTCGCCACCGGGCTCGTCGTGCTGGGCTGCGGCTTCGTCTCGGGTCGCCGGCTCGGTGCGTGCGTCGCTGGTGGCGCCTTCCGCGGTGACCTCGCGCTCCGCCGGGGAGCGGCCGTCGCCGCCCCGTCCCTTCGCGGCCTTGGCGCCGGACGGTCCTTCGGACGCCGGATCGCCGGCCGCGGCGCGTGCGGAAGGCGTACTTTGTGCTTCCGGCCTGCCCCGGACGGCGGGCCTGCGCGCGAAGAGGCTGGAGCGAGCGGGCGGCTCGTCCTGCGCTGCGGGCTCGGGTCCGGTTTCAGGTCCCGCGCCGGTTTCTGTCGCAGAACCGGCAGGGTGACCGCCTGCGGGCTCGGCACCGGCACCGGCACCAGGCTTCGGG
>NZ_JAAAHR010000299.1:0-5176 GCF_009908215.1 Nonomuraea sp. K271
GGGGGATGCCGCGGGCGATGGGATGGGAGGGGTTCACCGTCCAGACCAGCTCGCGGTCGTTCGCGTTGCGCCAGCGCAGCGTGCACGTGGTGCCCATGAGCTTGATGAAGATCTTCGAGAAGTGTCCCGAGTGCAGCACCACCAGCCCCATGCCCGCCAGGACGTGCCGGTGCACCCGGTCGACCACCTCGTCCGACACCTCGCCGTGCGCGGCGTGGCCCCACCAGGTGAGGACGTCGGTGCCGGCGAGCACCTCCTCGGTCAGGCCGTGCTCGGGGTCGTCGAGCGTGGCCGTGGTGACGCTCGCCCGCTTTCCCAGCCAGTGCTCGATGCCGCGGCGGACGGCGTTGTGCATGCCGTCGGGATAGATTTCGGCCACGCCGGGTTCGGTCTGCTCGTGCCGGTTCTCGCCCCACACCAGGACGTTGACGGATCGGGCGTTCATCAGATACCTCCGAGGAAACCCCGCCTTCAGGCGGGGGGAATCGGGCTTCTGCGGAGCAGGGCAGGGGTAGGCGATTCGCCGCCGGGCCGGCCGCCGTATCGGACTGCCGCACGAATCTCAGCCCGGCCTCCAAGAGCAAGAAGACGTCGCGCTTGTCGGCGGAGTACACGCGTAGCGCGTTCCGTTGGCGGGACGGCGCCTTGACGCTGGCGAAGAGGGACGCGCCGCTGAACATCGTGTGGCCGCGCCCTCTTTGCGAGGACGCCTGACATGGCCGAGAACCACACATTGGCCCGCGCCACCTCGGCGGCCCGGTACGGGCGCACGCTGGTGGCGGTGGACCGCTGGTTCCCCCCTGCGCCTGCGGCGCGGCCCACGACAGGTCGCGTTCCTGCCGTGGTTCGTTCGACCGCACGTGCCGTGGGGTCTCGCGTTCCGGCGGTCGCGGGGGGTCGTTCGTCGAATGGCGGTCGTCCGGCGCAGGGCGCTGGGGAAGGGAAAACGGAACGCCCCACGGCCGCCGGCTCACGGCGCCTCGGCCCTGATGTTCAGCGTGATCGCGCCGGCGGCGTGCAGGCTGGTCAGCAGGGTCCGATCGCCGGCGGGGTCGAGCCAGATCTGCAGGTCGGCAGGCCCCTGCGGCCTGGGCAGCGGGCCTGCGGGCTCGTAGAAGGCCGCGACCAGCACCAGGGGCACCGGCGCCTTCCACCTGACGGGGGCGGGGGGTTCGTGCCGGCCGCCGAGGATCACGGCGCGCTCCGCGTCGTCGCAGGCGTCGAGCCGGTGTCCGGCCGCGAGCCGGGCCTGGAGCCCGACCTGCACGTCCATGGCGAGCCGCACCCGCGCCGCCGCGCGCTCGCCGTCGGTGTCGAGCTCGCCGTACCCGGGAATGAGCAGCCCGACGAGGTCGGCCACGTCGTCGGCGTACCCGCGGAGGCTCCCGCCCGCGAAGATCATCTCGAAGCGGTACGGCCGGCCGTCGTTCCTGACGGGAGCGGCCGGAGGAACCTCCGCCGATGAGCCGTTACGGACCACCACGACGGCGTCGTGTCCCCTCATGTGCCCGGCACCCACCGTGTGGCGGCGTACAGGGCCGTGAGCTGCTCCTTGTCGGCGGCCCGCCAGAAGAGCTCGTCCATCAGCGTACGGAAGGCCAGGCTGCCCCGCTCCGTGACGTCCAGCGCGGGATCGTGCGCGAAGAGCTCGGCGTGGGCGCCCACCTCGTCGTGCCGGCCGCCGTTGGGGCGATCGCCCAGCGCCGCCGTGCGCAACGCCGCCTCGACCAGCGCTAGCGACACCTTGACCTGCGACTGGATCACGGCGGGGTCGAGCGAGCCGTCCCACAACCGCAGCTCGACGTGGTCGTGCGCGCTGCCGCGCACCGCCTCCATGTTCAGCGCCACCTCGCGGGGCCCGGCGGCGTACGCCGCCGGGCCGATCGGCTGGTAGCCCGCGGCGGGCAGGTTGTTCGGCCAGCAGTAGGCCAGGCCCCGGTGGCTCGCCCGCTCCGGGTTCTGCGCGAGCCTGAACAGCGTGTCGGCGTGGTGACCCGCGTAGCGCAGCAGCCCGGCGTGGTGCTCCACGATGTGGTCGTAGTCGTGGGCGCTCACGTGGACGTGCCCGCCGGTCGAGACGCTCGCCGTGCCGCCGTGGGAGCGGATGATCTCGCAGGCGATGCGGAGGTTCTCCCACGTGGCGGGCTCGTCGTACAGGATGGGCGAGACCAGCTCACCCGCGACCGTGCCGTCCCGCTCCAGGCTCCACAGACCGCGCCCGCCCTCCTTGCCCGGACGGTAACCGGCACCGCGCATCGTGTGGCGGCCGTGCATCTGGGCGTCGCCGGTCAGACCGGCCTCGTGCAGAGAACGGGCGATCGCCTCCAGCCTCATGACGTCGGTACGGTCCGGCAGGTCGAACTCCAGCTCCAGCCCGAACCCCCTCCCCCGGTCACGGTCGGCGAGGGACGCGGTGGCGTTCCTCATCATGTACGGGATCACCGTCTCCCCCGCGACCGCGCGTTCCATCACCCGCTCGTAGGCATGGCGGAACGCGGAGAAGTCCCTCGTGTACGACACCTCGGACCGCTCCGGCCAGCGCCGCCACGCCTCGACGCGGGAGTCCAGCGAGGCTACCCGTTCCCGCTCCGCCACGGCCAGCGGATCGGGGCCGGTCAACCGGGACAACGAGCGGCGCAGCCGGGAATGGGCACGGTCGTACGCCTCCTGTGCCTGCGCGTGCTCCCGGACCGCGGCCTGCCGAGCCTCCCTGACGACCGCCGGGGACAGATCGTGCAACCCCGGCGGGACATGCCGCGGCCCCTGCCACCGCCCGGCCGCGCCACGGCCGGCGGGCGGGGCGAGGGCGTCGAGCAGTTCCCTCCGATCCACCGGCCCGAACAAGTCGAACCCGGCCTGCCACACGTCGGCCGCCCTGCGCGTCAGCCGTTCCACGGAATGGCCGAACCCCGCCTCGGTGGCCAGCCGGCGCAGCGGATCGAACGCCCACAACCGGGACGGCGTCTCCGAGCGGGCGAGCTCGGCGAGCCGCGCCAGCGAGCGCGCCTCGTCGTCGCGGGGACGCGCGAAACCGTGCTCCTCCGCGAGCCGCAGCCCGTCCCAGAGGTAAGGGTCCCGCTCCCGGTGCGCGACGAGTAGACCGGTGAGCTCCTGGGCGTTCGTCGCCCGTACGAGGTCGGCGCCGTACGCCTGCGACTCCTCCGCCAGGCGGACGAGATGCCTGACGGAGCCGCCCAGGCCCGCGTCCAGCGACAACCGCGCCAGCGCGGACCCGTCGTGCCCCCCGCCGAGCCTCGGGCGGTCGACGATCCCGTCGAGGTGCGCGAGCAGCCGGGCCGTCGCGTCGCCGGGCTCCGGTACGGCGTGCCTCTCCGCGAGCACCATCCCGGTCCACAGGGCAGGGTCCTCGTCCCAGAACTGCTCCATGCCTCGGCGGAAGGCGCCGGCCTCGCCCTCCCCGGCCGGCAGATAACCGTTCTCGTGGGCCGTACGGACGGCCACGAACAGCTCGGCGACACGATGAGGACCCGGCCCCACCTGCCCGCTGCGCAGGGGAGCGACGAAATCCCTGACCCTGCTCTGGGTCAGGGGCTCCCCCATCATCCTGAGCATGAGCCCGGCCGTACGCGCCTGCGCGGCGGTGACCTCCCGCAGCCCGAACAACTCCCGATGGCGGTAGCCCTTCCAGCGGAAGGAATCCGCCGCCATGCACGCCCTGAGGGTGTCCGCCAGCGCGGCACGACCGGCGGCGCCGTCCGGGGCCATCGCGAACCGCTCAGCGTCGTTGTAGAGGTCGACCAGGGCGTCGATGTCCCGGTGCAGGCCGACCTCGTCCGCCAGCCGGTGCACGGCCCGCTGCGCCGCCGGCTCGCCGGAGATCCTGCTCATCCGCGCCAGAGCCCTCGCCGTCGTCTCGCTGTCGTTGACGACGCCCAGTTCCCGCCTCAGCCGCCGGCCCTCGGCCAGGAGCTCCGCATCGGGTACGGGCCGCGGGGTGTCCCCGCCGGGAGGCGTCCAGCGGTGCACCACCGCCGCGGCCTCAGCGAAGTTCCGCGACCGGGAATCGGCGACCGGCCAGAACTCACCGGGTGCCGGGCGGGCGCCCATGGGATCCACGGGGTCCAGCACCGGCGCCCTCCCGTCATGAGGCGTCCACGTCGACGTCAAGGTCACCGGCTCGGCGTGGGGCGGTCGCGTACCGGGGTCGCGCGGCTGCCGGGCGGCGCTCGCCGCTTCCCCTTGACCACCCACCGGTTCACCGGACGCCGGCCGCCGGCGAACGTGGTCGACGTGGTCGACGTGGTCGACGTGGTCGACGTGGTCGACGTGGTCGACGTGGTCGACGTGGTCGGGACGCCCGGCCCGCTCAGGCGCGGGGTCGGCACGACCGTGGCCGGCGCCTCCTGCTCTCTCCTGCGCGGAGCCGGGATCCACGGGTTCCACAACGTGAGCGGGGTGCTGGTCGGTCGTGCTCCCCGAGGGGACGTTGATCGGCAGGACATTGGCCGTGAGCAGCGGACCACGTGGGAGTCCGGCCGGCCGTACCCCCTGGGAGGACGGCTCGCCGATCGGGCTCGGCTCGGCCGGGTGGAGCTGCGCGGGACGTGCGGGGCTTCCGGCGTGTTCGGGGCCGGACAGGGGCGTGTCGTGGCGCCGGGTGACCTCACCCACGATCGTCTCCCCCCGGTGCGGCTGGCCGAGGGCGCCACCCGGTTCGGGCGTCTGCCGATTGATCAGGGCGCCGACGTCCTCGTGGTGCCCGGGCTGCGGATGGAGCACCACGGCCGAGCCGCCGGCGCCCCGCGGGACGTCGTCACCTCCACCCGCCGGAGGCGACCCGTCCGCGGCTCGCGGAACAGGCACGGGCGAAGTGCCGGACATGCCCGAGCCGCTGCTACCGCTGCCGCCGTCGGTGCCCGTACCGGGTGCCGTGCCCGTGCCGGGGGGCGTGCCCGCGCCCGGGAGCGTGCCCGCGCCCGAAGGCCTGCCGGTGCCGGAGGCCGGAGCGCTGTTGGCCGGAGCGCTGTTGGCCGGAGCGCTGTTGGCCGGAGCGCTGTTGGCCGGAGCGCTGTTGGCCGGAGCGCTGTTGGCCGGAGCGCTGTTGGCCGGAGCGCTGTTGGCCGGGGTTCCGTCAGCGGGAGTGCTGGGGGCGGCGGAAGCGTAGGTGGCGCCGTTGGAGGCGTGGGCGGCGGTGACCGAAGGGACGGGGGTGGTG